>CANBWX010000087.1 GCA_947373225.1 Flavobacteriaceae bacterium
GTTTCAGGAACGATTACTGATGCTTCCGGAAGAACACTTTCGGGACAAACGGTAGAAGCTTTCTTGGTTTCGGTTTCACATATTCCGTTGTTGAGCGTAGGTTTCAATTGCGCTTTGGGAGCCGATTTGTTGAAACCCTATTTGCAAACCTTGTCGCAAAATACTTCATTCAATGTGTCTGCCCATCCTAATGCAGGATTGCCAAACGCTTTTGGAGAATACGACGAAACACCAGAGCAAATGCAAGCGCAAATACGCTCTTATTTAGAAGATAATTTAATAAACATCATAGGCGGTTGTTGCGGAACAACTCCAAATCACATCAAATTAATTGCTGATATTGCAAAGGATTATAAGCCGAGAGTTTCTAGGGTGGTGATGTAAAACGAAACGATTCAAATGGGGCACGGATTGCAATTTGCCTATTTAAGTTTTGTAGAATAATAAAATGTTTTATGGAAAAAGTAAATCAAGTTTTTAAAAAAATAGAGGAAGCAAATAATGTTGAAGATGTTAGGAGTATTTTATTAGATTTTGAAAAATACAAAATGTCTGATGTGGCTTATCCACAAATAGAATTTAAAATAGAAAAGGAAGAAATTGATGCGTTAAAAAAAAACGGAATAATAACAGATGAAAATCAATTAGCCCCCAATTTTGAAGGTGATGCTTTATCAAAATTATTGTATGCAGTTTTGTGGAAAAATGGAGATTTGATAAAAATAAAACATATAATTAATGGTATTGTTTCTGAAGAAAACGAAGATTATAAAGAATCTGGAATTGTTTTTTATCAATTCGGAAAATATTTAACCAAAAAAGGAAATCCAATTATAGATCAACATACATTGCGCGGGTTTGGAATTTATAAGGCTGATGGTAATCCTGTTGAAATTGAAAGATTAAGAAAGCTCTCAATAATAACCAAAAAAGAGAATTCTATAATTGAAGATTATAAAAGATGGTTAAAAACGGATTTAAAGGAAACTCTTCGTATTGATAAAGATTACTCGTATTACGTTGATAAAGTATTATTTGCTGTTGGGAAAAGTTTAAAAATTCAAAAACAAAGTAAAAGCAAATGAGTTATAGGCAACAATTAATCGAATCAATAAATGAACTTCAAAACATTAGAGAAGAAATTTTTTCTCAAATCCTCAATTTATCAATGTCAGGAGAAATGAATGATGTCGATAAGGTTTTTGATATCGGAGAAGTTTATGATTTTGATATTAAGTATTTTGAAGATTCAAAGGATGTTAATGTAATTGAATTACTTAAAGCATTTAAAAAAATTGAAAAAACAATTGGCACTTTGATAAATCTAAATGTGATTTCAGATGAAGAATTAGGTTTTGAATAAAAAGATCTGATAGATTGGATTTGCAATCCCATAAAGAGAATATAAGCTTGATTTTGTCATTTCGACCAACGGGAGAAATCACATAACGAGAGAAACAAAAGTGAGCAACTAATGCGATTTCTCCTTCGTCGAAATGACAAACGAGAGCTTAAATAGAACAATAAGTTCCAGAGAAACGATACATTTTGTAGCAACGGAATTTATTCCGTTGTTGTAAATAAATAAAATAAAAAAAATGGCAGAAGCAGAAAAAAGAAGAAACCTAGTTTTATCGGGATTAGAACCCTTAATCATTACGCCGGAAAGCGTATTTGTTAATGTTGGGGAACGTACAAACGTGACTGGTTCTAGAAAATTTCTTCGATTAATTAAGGAAGAAAAATACGAAGAAGCATTGAGCATTGCCAAAGAGCAAGTAGAAGGAGGCGCGCAAATCATCGATATTAATATGGATGAAGGAATGCTTGATGGTGAATATGCAATGACAAAATTCTTAAACTTGATTGCTGCCGAACCGGACATTTCTCGTGTGCCTATTATGATCGACAGCTCGAAATGGGCTATTATTGAAGCCGGTTTGAAAGTCGTGCAAGGGAAAAGTGTGGTCAACTCGATTTCATTAAAAGAAGGAGAAGAAGCTTTTATTCACCACGCCAAATTGATTAAACGCTACGGAGCAGCAGCCATTATTATGGCTTTTGATGAAGTGGGTCAAGCCGATAATTATGAAAGACGTATTGAAATTTGCCAACGTTCATACAATATTTTGGTTCATAAAGTGGGTTTTCCTCCTCAGGATATAATTTTCGATTTGAATATATTTCCCGTAGCAACAGGGATGGAAGAACACCGCTTGAATGCTTTGGATTTCTTTAGAGGAACCAAATGGGTTCGAGAAAATTTGCCACACGCCCATATTAGCGGCGGTGTGAGTAATGTTTCGTTTTCGTTTAGAGGAAATGACACGGTTCGGGAAGCGATGCACTCGGTTTTCTTGTATCATGCCATTAAAAACGGAATGACGATGGGGATTGTAAACCCAGAAATGCTTTCGATTTATGATGAAATTCCAAAGGACTTATTAGAACACGTAGAGGATGTAATTCTGAATCGTCGGGATGATGCTACAGAACGTTTATTGGATTTTGCTGAGAATGTAAAAGGCGATTTTAAAGTCAATGAAAAAGCAATTCAAGAATGGCGTTCGGGAACAATTCAAGAACGATTAACGCATTCTTTGGTTCGAGGAATTGACGAATTTATAGAAATAGATATTGAAGAAGCGAGATTGGCAGCAGCAAAACCAATCGAAGTGATCGAAATTAACTTGATGACGGGAATGAATGTCGTGGGGGATTTGTTTGGTTCGGGAAAAATGTTTTTGCCTCAAGTGGTAAAATCGGCTCGGGTTATGAAAAAAGCGGTTGCCTATCTTTTACCATACATCGAAGCCTCTAAACAAGTTGGTGACAAACAAGGAAATGGAAAAATATTGATGGCAACCGTAAAAGGAGATGTTCATGATATTGGAAAAAACATTGTTTCGGTGGTTTTGGCTTGTAACAATTACGAAATTATTGATCTTGGTGTGATGGTTCCTCCTGAAAAAATTATTGCAGCAGCGATTGAACACAATGTTGATATTATTGGATTGAGCGGATTAATCACGCCGTCTTTGGATGAAATGGTTTATTTGGCGAAAGAATTAGACAAACAAAACATCAAAATTCCGATAATGATTGGTGGTGCTACGACTTCACGAGCACACACTGCCGTGAAAATTGCTCCTCAATATAGAGAAACGGTGATTCACGTAAATGATGCTTCGAGAGCCGTAACGGTGGCAGGAAATTTATTGAATAAAGACAAAGAAGCTTATACGAATTCGATTCGAGAAGAATATGATGCTTTCAGAGAAACGTTTTTGAACCGTTCTCGTGACAAGAATTTCTTGACAATCGAACAAGCTCGAAAAAATAAATTACAATTGGATTGGGATAATTTTACTCCTGCAAAACCCAATATAATTGGCGAACAAGTTATCGAAGTCGATTTGGATGTCTTGGTTCCTTATATTGACTGGACGCCGTTTTTTAGAACTTGGGAATTGTTCGGAAAATATCCAGCGATTTTAACGGATGAAGTTGTTGGCGAACAAGCCACTTCTGTTTTTGCTGATGCGCAGGAAATGTTGCAAGTTATTTTGAAAGAAAAGAAACTAACTGCCAAAGGGATTTACGGGATTTTTCCAGCGAATCAAATTAACGATGATGACATTGAAATATACCAAGCCCCCCCCGCCCCCGAAGGGGGAGCTAGCTCGATGGTAGAAAAACAGACTTGGGAAACAGCAAGTCCTATTTTGTATGATGTTTTAAAAGAACGGGCTAAAGAGATGAGAAACAAATCTACAGAGGCTGAAAAAATGCTGTGGAATGTTTTGTCTAACAAAGGGATTGAAGGCTTTAAATTTAGAAGACAACATATAATAGGAGAATATATTGTTGATTTTGTGTGTTTAGAAAAAAAGTTAGTTATTGAAGTAGATGGTACTATTCATAACTTGCCCGAACAAATTGAACACGATAAAGAAAGGACTATTTGGTTAGAATCAAAGGGTTTTAAAGTTGTAAGATATACAAATAAGCAAGTTTTGAATAATTTATTTGAGACAATCGAGAGTATTGGTAAAGAATTATCGACAAAGGTGCTAGTTCCCCCTTCGGGGGTTAGGGGGCTTTTCTTGACTTTGCGTCAGCAAGCCCAAAAAACGAAAGGAGCTCCAAATATCGCTTTGGCCGATTTTATAGCTCCAAAAGACAGTGGTAAAGTTGATTATATGGGTGCATTTTGTGTAACAACCGGTTTTGGTGTTGACGAATGGGCAGCCGAATTCGAAAAGGATTTGGATGATTATAATTCGATTATGGTGAAAGCATTGGCAGACCGATTTGCAGAAGCATTCGCCGAATATTTGCACGAAAAAGTTCGTAAAGAAATTTGGGGTTATGCTGCCGATGAAAATTTAAGCGCCGAAGCAATGATCGAAGAAACCTATAAAGGAATTCGTCCGGCACCTGGTTATCCCGCTTGTCCTGACCATTTAGAAAAGCCAACCATTTGGAAATTGCTCAATGTAGAACAAGAAATTGGAGTAACTTTGACCGAAAGTATGGCGATGTGGCCGGCTTCATCGGTTTCTGGATATTATTTTGGAAATCCCGAAAGCAAGTATTTTGGACTTGGAAAAATAAAAGAAGATCAGGTTATAGATTACGCCAAACGTAGAAGTATTTCAACGGATATGGCGATGAAATGGTTGAATCCGAATATAGCAGATTAATTGATTTATGATTGTTGATTTCAGATTTCTCAACTCATAACTCATAATTCATAACTCATAATTTTAGAATGAAAGTAACACAACATATAGAAAACGCAAAAGGAAAACCCTTGTTTTCTTTCGAAATTGTACCGCCACAAAAAGGAAGTAACATCAAAGATTTGTATGCGAATATAGATCCGTTGATGGATTTTAATCCTCCTTTTATTGATGTTACAACTTCAAGAGAAGAATATGTGTACATTGAGAAAGACGGACTTTTTGATCGTCGTATCACGCGTATGCGTCCGGGAACAGTGGGAATTTGCGCTTCTATTCAACATAAATACGGAGTAGATGCTATTCCGCACGTACTTTGTGGAGGTTTTACCAAAGAAGAAACCGAATATTTATTGGTTGATTGCCATTATTTAGGAATTGAAAATTTGGTAGCACTACGTGGTGATCCAATGAAAGGCGAGAAATATTTTGAGCCAACAAAGGGCGGAAATGCGTATGCGGTGGACTTGGTCAAACAAATCAAAGCGATGAACGCGGGTCAGTTTTTGCATGATATTTTGCCTATGCAAAACGCACCCGATTTTTGTGTGGGTGTTGCTGGATATCCCGAAAAACACATTGAAGCACCAAGTCTGGAAGCCGATTTAAAAAGACTAAAAGAAAAAGTTGATGCCGGAGCCGATTATATTGTGACGCAAATGTTTTTCGACAATCAGCGTTATTTTAGATTTGTCGAAGCTGCTCGTGCAATCGGAATCACTGTGCCAATTATTCCAGGAATTAAGCCTGTTGCCGTAAAACGTCATTTGCAATTATTGCCACAAGTTTTCTGGTTAGATATGCCACAATCATTGATTCATTCTATCGAACAAGCAAAAGATAATGCAGCAGTTCGCCAAGTTGGAGTTGAATTTGCTGTGCAGCAATCCAAAGAATTAATTGAGTTTGGAGTGCCTTGTGTGCATTATTATTCTATGGGAAAATCAGATAATATTCACCAAATAGCGAGTCAGGTTTTTTAAGGTTTAAACGAACTAAAAAAAATATACCTGACAGGTTTTTAAAACCTGTCAGGTATATTTTTTTTACCCAATTACTTCGTAATCTCCCTAAAAACCGCCTCCAGATTTTTATTCTTCTGATTCAGTTGTAGCGTTTTCAAACCATTAGCATTGGCGAAATCAAAAACGGCGGAACGCATATCTTTATCGGCGTTAAAAGTCAATTCCCAAATCATATCGTGCGTATTCTTGAAAGAAGTCAGATTTTCGATTTTGGCAATTAGTTGTTCTTCGACTTTATAGTCAAATTCTACTTCGATAACTTGTTCCTTTTCTACTGAAATTAAGTTGTCCAGTTTCTTATCGGCTACAATTTTCCCGTTATTGATGATGATAACGCGGTCGCAAATCGCTTCGACTTCCTGCATAATATGGGTCGAAAGAAAAACGGTTTTGTCTTTGCCTACGTTTTTTATTACGTTTCTAATTTCGACCAATTGGTTTGGGTCTAAACCAGTTGTTGGTTCATCCAGAATCAAAACGTCAGGATTGTGCAATAAAGCATTGGCAAGTCCTACACGTTGGCGAAAACCTTTGGATAATTGTCCTATTTTCTTGTGACTTTCATTAGATAAACCTGTAAGCTGAATCACTTCTTCGATTCGGGATTTAGCAACTTTATAAACATCGGCATTGAATGCCAAATATTCACGAACATATAAATCCAAGTATAACGGATTGTGTTCTGGCAAATAACCAATAGATTGTTGCACGGATTTGGCTTGCGAGTCAACATCAAATCCATTTACAGTGGCAGCACCTTCATCGGCAGCGATATAGGTGGTCAATATTTTCATTAATGTTGATTTTCCGGCGCCATTTGGACCTAAAAAACCAACGATTTCTCCTTTTTTTACAGAAAACGAAATGGTATCTAATGCTTTTTGCGCACCATAACTTTTCGATATGTTATTTACTTCTATTGACATTACTTTTTATTTGTTGCAAAAGTAAACAGAAAAAATATTGATTTATTGTTTTTTTAGAATCTTTGTCAAATTGTTAAATTGATTATACAAGGTTACAGAAAAAAACAATCAATATTGTTATTAGATTGAAATTAAAGCTTTTAATACTTCTTAAATACAGTTGCTTAATTGTTATTTTAACACTTGTTTTTTTAATTATTACACAATAAAAACGATTTTTTTAGAGAATTCTTTTTTTTGCTCAAGAATAACATTCTTTTTTTTGGGTTAAAAGAAAATTATTTATACATTCGCAAAGTATTTATTTAAAAACAATATTACAATGTCTAATAACCGTTTTTATTTTAGCAACTCTTACTATTTCTTTTTTAAGAAGTAAGGATTGTCTATGGTTATTTGAATAAAAAAGAAACAAATAAAACTAATATACAATCCTGATGAAAATCAGGATTTTTTTTTGAGTATTAATGAAAACAAAAATTGCAATACAAGGTATAAAAGGATCTTTCCATCATCAGGTGGCGCAGGAATACTACGGTCAGGATGTTACCGTAGATGAATGCTTGTCGTTTGAAGAGTTGGTGAGCAGCTTATTATCTGGAAAATCAGATCAGGCTGTTATGGCGATAGAAAATTCTATTGCGGGTCCAATTATTCCAAATTACGCTTTGATTGACAAAAACAACTTGCACATTATTGGCGAACATTATTTAGATATTCATCAGAATTTAATGGCTTTGAAAGGTCAAAAAATAGAGGATATTCAGGAAGTACATTCGCACCCAATGGCGTTATTGCAATGTATGGAGTTCTTGAAAAAACATCCAAAAATTAAATTAGTTGAAGATAAAGATACAGCAGAAACAGCGCGAAGAATTCACGAAAATCAATTAAAAGGAGTTGCTGCGATTGCCAGCAAAACGGCTTCGGTAATGTACGATTTAGAGATTTTGGCACCTGAAATTCAGACGATTAATAATAACATGACTCGTTTTGTAATTATTAATAAAGAGGATTCTTTTGTTGATGAAAGTGAAATTAACAGAGCTTCTATCAAATTTGAATTAGATCATAAACGCGGCAGTTTAGCGGCAGTTTTGAATGTAATGAGTGATTGCAAACTGAATTTGACAAAAATTCAATCGCTGCCAAAAATTGAAACGCCTTGGAAATATTCGTTTTTTGTGGATGTAACTTTCGAAAAATATGAAGATTACTCAAAAGCAAAATCATTGATGGAAATCATGGCAGAATATTTCAAAGTATTGGGTGAATATAAAAATACAAAACCATAAATTAGTCTTAAAGTCGAAAGCCTTAAAGTCGAAAGAATTTAAAACATACAAATGATTACAACAGCGAAACGTCTGGAAATTATTGAAGAATATTATTTCTCCTCAAAATTGAGAGAAGTAAGACAATTGGCTTCGGAAGGGAAACCAATTATCAATATGGGAATTGGAAGTCCAGATTTAAAACCATCACAAGCGGTTATTGATGCAGTAGTTTTGGCAATGCAAGAAGAGAATGCGCATCAATATCAAAGTTACCAAGGATTGCCAGAATTAAGACAAGGAATGGCCGATTTTTATGAAAACAACTATGGTGTTGACTTAAATCCGAATACCGAAATTTTGCCTTTGATGGGTTCCAAAGAAGGAATTATGCATATTTCACTGGCGTTTTTGAACGAAGGCGACCAAGTTTTGATTCCAAATCCTGGTTATCCTACGTATACATCGGTGACGAATTTAGTGGGTGCTGTTCCGGTTTATTACGATTTAAAAGAAGCGAATAATTGGGAACCGGATTTTGAAGCTTTAGAAAAATTAGATTTATCGAAAGTGAAAATCATGTGGATGGGTTATCCGCACATGCCAACAGGAGCAAGGGGAAGTTTGCAATTGTTCGAAAAATTAGTGGCTTTCGCCAAAAAACATAATATATTATTAATCAATGACAATCCGTATAGTTTTGTTTTGAATGATAATCCAATGAGTTTGTTGCAAGTGGATGGAGCCAAAGAAGTGGCTTTGGAACTGAATTCACTATCAAAAACCTTCAATATGGCAGGTTGGCGAGTGGGAATGGTTTTAGGAAATGCAGCTTGTATTGATGCGGTTTTGAAAGTAAAAAGCAACATGGATAGCGGAATGTTTTTCGGGATTCAAAAAGGAGCGATTGCAGCTTTGAAAAGCGACCAATCTTGGTTTGATTCGATGAATGCCGTTTACAAAAAAAGACGCATTCTTACCGAACAATTGGCAGAAAAATTAGGTTGCGAAGTTTATAAAGAAGGTGTTGGATTATTTGTTTGGGCAAAATTGCCAGACGGAATCACATCATCGGAAGATTTTATAGATAAAATATTATACGAGAAATCGATTTTTATAACGCCGGGAACCATTTTTGGCAGCAATGGTGAAGGTTACATCCGATTTGCATTATGTGTAAAAGAGGAAAAAGTTCAAGAAGCAATTGATAGATTTTAGTTGATAGTTCAAACCAACAACCAACAACTTTAGAAAAAATGAAAATATTTGTAATAGGAACAGGATTAATAGGAGGTTCATTAGCATTAGGAGCAAAAGATTTTTATGAAAACGCCAAAATTTATGGTATTGATAGTAACGAAAATCATTTGAAAGAAGCAATGGCTCTTGGAATTATTGATGAAGCTGCGGTTTTTGAAGATTTGGCTAATGCTGATTACGTAATTCTTTCGGTTCCTGTTGATGTGGCACTTGTATTTTTGCCAAAAATTTTAGATATAATTCCGGATACAGCCACAGTTTTTGATGTTGGTTCTACGAAAACTCCAATTTGTGAAGTGGTAGCGAATCATCCTAAAAGAAGAAATTTCATTGCAGCACATCCTATTGCAGGAACGGAATTCTCTGGACCTTCGGCAGCAATAAAAGGATTGTTTCAAGGCAAAACGAATATCATTTGTGAGGTAGAGAAAACGACCTTCAAATTGCAAGAAAAAGCACTGGATTTGTTCCAAAGCATGGGGATGAGAATTCGATATATGGATCCAGAATCACACGATAAACACATTGCTTATGTGTCGCATTTGTCCCATATTAGTTCATTTATGCTAGGAAAAACGGTTATCAATAAAGAGAAAGACGAACAGGATATATTTGATATGGCGGGTTCTGGTTTTGAAAGTACGGTTCGTTTGGCAAAAAGTTCGCCAGCAATGTGGACGCCAATTTTCAAACAAAATAAAAAGCAAGTGATAAAAACATTGGAAGAATATATTTCTAATTTATCCAATTTTAAAGAATTATTACAAAATGATGATTACGAAGCGATTTTCGACGAAATGCAAGGCGTAAATAGAATAAGGGAAATATTAAACGGAATGAATAGTAAAAAATAGTATTAAAATAAAAAACAACAAAAAAATAAATTTAGAAAAGATGGAAAACAAGAAAGAAATGAGAAATTGGTTGAATGAATTCAATTTGACTCATCCATTTGTTATCGCAGGACCTTGTAGTGCTGAAACCGAAGAGCAAGTGTTGAAAATTGCTCATGAATTGAAAAACTCAGATGTAAGCGTTTTTAGAGCTGGAATCTGGAAACCAAGAACGCGTCCAGGAGGATTTGAAGGAGTTGGTGAAATTGGATTAAATTGGTTGAAAAAAGCAAAAGCAGAAACAGGAATGCTAATGGGAACTGAAGTTGCTACAGCTGCACACTGTAAATTGGCTTTGGAATATGATATCGATGTTCTATGGGTTGGTGCTCGTACAACTGCAAATCCGTTTGCTGTTCAAGAAATTGCTGATACCTTGAAAGGAACAGATAAAATTGTATTGATAAAAAATCCAGTAAATCCAGATATGGCTTTATGGTTGGGTGGTGTTGAACGTTTGTATGCTGCTGGAATCAAAAATCTAGGAGTTATTCACAGAGGTTTTTCTACTTACGAAAAAACAAAATACAGAAATATTCCAGAATGGCAAATTGCTATCGAATTGCAAAATAAATTCCCTGATTTACCTTTAATCATTGATCCATCTCACATTACAGGAAACCGTGATATGATTCTTGAAGTGACTCAAGAAGCGTTGGATTTGAATTATGACGGTATGATTATCGAAACGCATATCGATCCAGAAAATGCTTGGAGTGATGCTGCACAACAAGTTACACCAGACGCTTTGAAACAAATTTTGAAAGATTTGAAAATTAGAAAAGTGAGTGGAGATACAGCTGATTTTGATCAAAAAATGACAAAATTAAGAGCTAACATCGATGTTTTAGATGCTAACTTATTAGACTTGTTAGGAAAACGTATGAAAGTAGCTGACGAAATTGGTCAAGTGAAAAAAGACAATAATGTTGCTGTACTTCAAAATAACCGTTGGAATGAAATTCAAGCAAAAATGGTTGCTGAAGGTGGTAAAAAAGGATTAACAGAAGAATTTATCGTTAAATTATTCAAAGGAATTCACCAAGAAAGCATCGAACACCAAGAAAAAATATTGAACGCATAATTCTAAGTAATTGAATTATTTATTAAAAACCTACGAAAATCGTAGGTTTTTTTTGTAATATTGATTCTTATTAATTAATTTAAATTCTTATGAAAAAATTATCGTTGTTGGTATTAAACATGCTTTTTTTAGTATTCCTATTTAGCTCCTGTAGCTCTAATAATTCAACTCCAGTTTCGAATAAGAGTTATAGTACAGTCACTACTTT
>CANBWX010000088.1 GCA_947373225.1 Flavobacteriaceae bacterium
AATGGTAGCATTACAATCCCATTTTATAAACGCTAATTCTGGATTTTTAACAAATAGATTATCTACAATTCCAAAAACAAAATCTTGTACTTCAGGATTTGACAAGTCCAAAACCAATTGGTTTCTATAATAAATTTCCGGTCTTTGGGGTTGACGAATGACCCAGTCTAAATGTTTTTCGTACAATTCACTTTTCGGATTTACCATTTCGGGCTCTATCCAAATACCAAATTTAACGCCTTCTTTTTTGGCTTCTTTTACCAAATAACCCAAACCGTTTGGTAGTTTTTTTCTGTTTTCTTGCCAATCGCCAAGTCCTGCATCATCATTATTTCTTGGATATTTGTTGCCAAACCATCCGTCGTCTAATAAAAACATATCAACTCCTAAATCTTTGGCATCTTTAAATAAACTTTTAATTTTGGTTTCATCAAAATCAAAATAAGTAGCTTCCCAATTGTTTAACAAAGTAAGTCTTTCGCCTTGTCCGTCTAATAGTCTGTATTTTCGTGCCCAATCGTGAAGGTTTCTACTCGCTTCACCCGTACCATTATTCGAAAGCGCATAAATTAAGGAAGGGGTTTTGAAAACTTCGTTTGGAGCCAATGAATATTCAGAAGCAAATGGATTGATTCCGGCAATTAGTCTAAGATTTTTATTGGAGTCTATTTCGAATTCCAATTTAAAATTGCTGCTCCAAGCCAATTGACCGAGCATAACAGAGCCTTCATTTTCGGAAGCTGGTTTACCAAACGAAACCATAAAATTAGGAGATTGTGTAAGCATTGCTCTCGTTCCTAATTTGGTATCTAAACTTCTTATTCCTTGTACAAGCTTTGTTTCAACAGGTTGCATTTCTTTTAGATATTCTCCTTGAAAACTGGTTAGGTAGAAATTTTTTCCTCCAAAAAACAGGTTGGCCGAAGCATATTTTTGTAGCAAAACTGCCTTTTTCTCTTTGTGTTTTATTTCCGTCCATTGTTCAATTACATTTTCTTTTTTCCAAACTTTATAAAACAAAGTTACTTCAAACGGATAAACAGGATCTTTAAGAAAGATGCTGGTAATAGAACTATTTTCGTCGATTTTTTCAACTTTATGACTTACATATTTTAGTTCCAAAGAAGTATTTCCATCGGCATGTTTTACTTGTATGGCAGGTTCAGAAAGATTCCAAGTTCCTGATGGCGTGTAAGCAGAATTATAAATTCCTTGATTCGAATAATCATAATTTAATCCTGCCGAAACGGCTTCGAATTCATTTTCGTTTTCAAGAGGTTTGCCAAAATAAACAGTCATTAATCTGTTATTGCTATCCGTTTGTAATAGCAACATATTGTTGTCAGTAGCTACAGGAATGGTTACTTTTTGAGCTGATAAATGAATTGCAGCTAGCATAAATCCAAAAAGGAGGATACTTTTTTTGTTGAATAAATTGGTTGCAATTTTTTTCATAATAAGTTTTTTCAAAATATACCTGACCCGTTTTTAAAATCTGTCAGGTATTAATTTCTATTCTATTGTAATCGTTTTGTTGTCTACTCCAAGTCCAATAATTTTTAGCGATTTCCATTTTTTAGGCAAAAGCCCTTTGTTGTATTTCAATCCGTTATCGGTTTGCTCGACCCCCCCAAAACCATAAATAACGGCTTGAAGCATGGCGCCGGCACCAGTTGCAAAATAAGGGTTACTACTATTTGCCGATTCTGAAAATACTCCAAATGGTGGTCGGCTATTCGGTAAATATGATTTTACAAAATAGGCATACGCTTTATCCTTATCGCCCAATCTTGAATACAAAACCGACAAAACTCCCGAAGCCATCGCTGGACCATCTTTCTTATCGATTTTTTCGGTGTAATAAGCTAAGTCTTTTTCGATTTGGGCTTTGTCTGTTATAATATGTAAAGGATAAGCAAGCAAATTGGCGTCCGCCTGTTTAATCGTTTGTCCATTATATCCTTTGTAATCTTGCGTAATTCCGTTTACTCTATGAATGACTATTTTCTCCGAAACGGCTATCCATTTTGGATCAATTGGTTCGTTCAAAATCGTTGCGGCTTTTATCGTGTTTTTCAAAGCTTCAATTGCTGAGCCATTTGTAAACGAATTATCATCGACATGTTGTGCATATTCATCAGCGCCAACAACATTCAAAATCGAATAACTTCCATCTTGGTTTTTTACCACTCTACTTACCCAGAAATCGGCAATTTCTTTTAATACTTTAAATTCAGATCGCAACCAAGTTTTGTCTTGTGTTAAGGCATAATAATTCCAAAAAGCGATTGCAATATCGGCAGTTATATGTTGTTCGAAAATTCCTGTCAAAGCCCAAGTTGGTGTTGCTTCCTCACCAGTATCATCTGATTCCCAAGGAAACATCGCACCTTTATAACCATATATTGTGGCTTTTTGTTTGGCTTTTTGCAAACGATCCGAACGATAATCTAAGCAAGATTTTGCCATTTCGGGTTGCAAGGCCAAAAGCGTTGGATACATCCAAAGTTCAGCGTCCCAAAAAATATGACCATTATAACCTTGAGACGACAACCCCATTGGCGAAACACTTTGTCTCGTTTCTGGGCGGATGTAAGAATATAAATTATACAAAGCAAAACGAACACGCTGTTGTGCATCAAGATCGCCTTCGATTTGAATATCGCCTGTATTCCATAATTCTGCCCAAGCTTGTTTATGACGGGTTACTAAATTGTCAATTCCTTGTTGAAGCGCATAAATGGGCTGTCTTTCGGATTCATTCAAAGGATCGGTGATGTCTTTTGAAGTGCAAATTCCACCTGCAATTGCAAATCTATATTTTTGACCTTTTACTAATTTTTTAGTGAAACCAACTTCTTTTCCGCTTTGTTTTAAAGCTTCATTTTGACCGTCAAAAAGGAAAGTGGTCGAAGCCGAAACCGTATATTTTCCGTTTAATGTTTTGGCAGTTGTACCAAAAACGGGCATCATAAATTGATTGTCTTTCAAAACGCGAAACTGACTTTTTGCGTCTTTCAATTCGTCAGGAACAATCATATAATTATTGGCACCAATTTCAATGTCTTTCAAAGGTGTGATTTCTACTATTGCCATCGCCGAATACGGAACCGCACGATTGGCAAGAATAGAATAATTGATGTTTGCTAAATCTTTAAACGAAAATGAAGTGGTGCTGATTCCTTCTTTCATCGAAATCACCTGCCCCCAATTCGAAATATTGTCCGATTTTATTTCTTGGTTATTAATCGTTAAATGCAAATTCAAAAATTCAATTCCGCGAACAATTCGGCTAATTCCATTTTCAGGACTGCCTTCATAAACGCCGTTCAAAATTATTTCTTTCGTTTTTAATGGGGTATCGTCGGTAACAATTCCTATTTGACCATTTGCCATGGCTACGCCAAAATAATTTTCACGAGAATTAGCAACCAAATGCCATTCGTCCGATTTTGTCTGTCCAAAAGTGATTAGACTTATGGATAGACTTAATAATGAAAGTTTGAATTTTGAATTCATCGGTTTTAGATTAAAATTAAAAGTCAAACTTAAATTATTTATTCAATAAAAATAACTTTATTGAAACAAGACCCTGAAAATTGAAGCCGATAACGTTTTCGGTCTTTCGATAACGTTTTCGTTTTTGAGATTTTATTGAATTAAAAAAAATGAATTCTATTTTTATAAATTAATTTTATTGATAAATTCATAAAAAAAATGAAATTCTCCCGTACTATTTTTTTAATGTTATTGTTCTTTTCGGCGGTAGGATTGTTATTCTCTTGTAAATCAGGACAGTCTAGCAATGTAATTGATATTTCTACTTCGGAAGCATTAAAAACAGATTCTACGAAGACCTTTTCGGAGTCCTATCGACCACAATTTCATTTTTCACCAGAAAAAAAATGGATGAACGATCCCAACGGATTGGTGTTTTATAAAGGAATTTATCATTTGTTTTTCCAATATTATCCTGGCGATATTGTTTGGGGACCGATGCACTGGGGACATGCAACGAGCACGGATTTAATACATTGGCAAAACAAAAAAATAGCTTTATTTCCGGATAAATTAGGACTTATTTTCTCAGGAAGTGCGGTAGTCGATGTCAATAATACCTCAGGTTTAGGAACTTTAGAAAATCCTGCAATGGTTGCAATTTTTACCTATCACAATATGGAAATTGAAAAAGCGGGTGGAATAAATACACAATCACAAGGGTTAGCTTATAGTCTTGACGAAGGTGAAACTTGGAAAAAATATGAAGGAAATCCAATTATTGCGAATCCTAATTTGAAAGATTTTAGGGATCCAAATGTTTTTTGGAATGCGGCAACGAACACTTGGAATTTAATATTAGTAGCTGGCGATCATGCCCAATTTTATACCTCGAAAAACTTGATTAATTGGAGCTTAGAAAGTGAATTCGGAAAAGGAATTGGCGAACACGGCGGAGTTTGGGAATGTCCCAATTTATTCAAAATTAAAGTTGAAAATTCGAATGAAGAAAAATGGGTTTTACTTACAAGTGTGAATCCTGGCGCACCAAACGGGGGTTCTGGAACTCAATATTTTGTGGGAGATTTTGATGGAAAAAATTTTAAAACTACCCAAAAAGACGCAAAATGGTTTGATAACGGTGCCGATAATTATGCAGGTGTAACCTATAATGATGAGCCCAATAATAAGCGAATCTTTATTGGTTGGATGAGCAATTGGAACTATGCGAGAGATACTCCGACGAAAAGTTGGAGAAGTGCGATGACACTTCCTAGAGAAATTTTGCTTTCGAAAATAAATAACAATTATATCTTAAAAAACGCGCCAGTTGAGCAATTAAAATCACAATTGAAGCAAGATTTTGCTAAAGATGTATTGGTTATAAAACCAAAACAAAAGACCATTTTGAATTATAATAACCTGAATCAATCGCAAATACAATTTAAGGCAGATGCGAAAAATTTAAAGTTGGTTTTTTCGAATGAAGTTAAAGATTCGTTAGTGCTCAATTATGATAGCAAACTGAAAATTTTTTCTGTTGATCGAAGACATTCCGGGATTGTAAATTTTGAACCTAATTTTGGAAAATCAATACATACAACCGCAACGCCAAATCTAATTTCTGAAACTTTAGACTATCAGATTATTTTAGACTGGTCGTCGATAGAAATTTTCTTAAATGGTGGCGTTTATAGTTTTACAGAACAAAATTTTCCTAAAAAACCGTATACAAAACTCACAATTCAATCGAATGAAAAACAGGTAATTAAAAATATTTCAATACATAAAATCAAAGGAATTTGGTAACTCATTAAAACTAAAAAAAATGAATAACAGAAAAATACTTTATTGGTCGATTATAGTAGCATTAGCAGGATTTTTGTTTGGTTTTGACACCGTTGTAATCTCGGGAGCCGATAAACAATTGCAACAATTATGGGGTTCTTCGGATTTATTTCACGGATTAGTAGTTATGTCATCGGCTTTATGGGGAACTGTAATCGGTGCTATTTTCGGGTCTTTTCCAACGAATATTTTGGGTAGAAAAAAGACCTTAATAATAATCGGGATTTTGTTTTTTATATCTTCGATTGGAACTGCTTTTGCAAATGATCCAATCTTCTTTTCGATTTTTCGATTCCTAGGAGGAATAGGAATTGGAGCCTCAACCATTGCAGCTCCAACGTATGTTTCTGAAATTGCCCCAGCTAAAAATCGAGGAAAATTGGTTGCTTTATACCAATTTAATATTGTTTTTGGGATTCTTATTGCTTTTACATCCAACTATTATTTGAGAGATATTGGAGCAAATTCATGGAGATGGATGTTAGGAATTCAAGCTTTCCCTTCTTTTATTTATACGCTTTTGGTATTCGGAATTCCAGAAAGTCCACGTTGGATTTTAGAGTATAAAAAAGACCGAGAAAAAGCTATTTCTATATTGAAACAAATCAACAGTGATGCCGAAGTAGAGCAAGAAATGATCGCTATTGAAAAGGAAATGTCACACGAAGTGAAAGACGAATCTATTTTTATGAAAAAATATAGAAAACCATTATTATTGGCTTTCTTTATTGCATTCTTCAATCAGCTTTCGGGAATAAATGCCTTTTTATATTATGCGCCAAGAATTTTTGAATTGGCAGGATTAGAGAAATCAGCTTCGTTTTTGAGTAGTATTGGTATTGGAATTATCAATTTAATTTTTACGATGATTGGGATTTCGTTAATCGATAAATTTGGACGAAAAACCTTGATGTACATTGGCTCCGTAGGATATATTATTTCTTTGGGATTAGTAACAACAGCCTTCTATTTTGAGTGGAAAGGAATGGCAATTCCGTTATTTTTCTTCTTGTTTATTGCCTCACATGCGATCGGTCAAGGAGCTGTAATTTGGGTATTTATTTCTGAATTATTCCCAAATAAACTTCGAGCTGCAGGAACCTCTTTCGGGACTTCTGTTCACTGGGTTTTGGCGGCTTTAATTCCGTCATTTATACCATTTTTATTTAAACAAATTGGAACAACAACTGTCTTTAGCATTTTCTGTATTATGATGGTTTTTCAATTGCTTTGGGTATATTTCAAAATGCCCGAAACTAAAGGAAGAACTTTAGAAGAATTGTCTCAAAGCTTATCAAATAACGAATAAAATAATATGAAAACGAATGTAGTTTGTTTTGGAGAAGTTTTATATGATGTTTTCCCAACGCATAAAAAAATTGGAGGCGCGCCTTTGAACGTGGCTTTGCGATTAGCTTCGTTAGGAGTTAATGCTCAAATTATTAGCCGAATTGGGAATGATGAAATAGGAAAAGAATTAGTAGCATTTATTCAAGAAAATAATGTTTCTACAGATACGATTCAAATTGATGAAACGTATTCAACTGGTGAAGTTCTAGTTCAATTAGACAAAAAAGGATCGGCTTCGTATACCATTAATTATCCAGTGGCTTGGGATGAAATTCAAGCTACGACAGAATCTAAAAATGCTGTAAAAAGAGCAGATGCCTTGGTTTTTGGAAGTTTAGTTTGCAGAGATGAGACTTCTTATAAAAGCTTGTTAAGCCTTATTAAGATTGCAAAATATAAAATATTCGATGTCAATTTGCGTGCGCCTTTTTATACCAAAGAATTGCTTATTAATTTAATGAAGCAAGCAGATTTCATCAAATTTAATGATGATGAATTGTATGAAATTAGCGAATATCTAAATTCTCCTTTTCATTCCTTGGAGCAAAATATACTTTTTATTGCGGAACAAACTCAGGCAAAAAGTATTTGTGTAACCAAAGGAAATCATGGTGCTGTTTTATATCACAATGGCAAAATGTATTACAATAGCGGTTATAAAATTAGTGTTGCCGATACAGTTGGAGCTGGAGATTCTTTTCTTGGCGGATTGTTAAGCAAATTATTAACGAATGAAGAACCGCAAAAAGCGATAGATTTTGCTTGTGCATTAGGAGCATTGGTGGCCAGTAATGAAGGTGCAAATCCTAAAATTACAAATGAAGAAATTGCAAAATTCATGAATTTAGTTTAAAAATTATAAAATGAAAAATAAATTTATAAATATAACTTTTATCATTACCCTATTATTATCTGTAAATATGTCTAAAGGTCAAGTTGTTGTTGCGAAAAATTCTCCTGAAATAGATAAAAAATGGTGGAAAGAAGCCGTGATTTATCAAATATATCCTCGAAGTTTTAAGGATAGTAATGGCGATGGTATTGGAGATTTAAAAGGGATAATTTCAAAACTAGATTATTTAAAAAGTCTAGGCATTGATGCGGTTTGGTTAAACCCAATTTATGAATCTCCAAATGATGATAATGGTTATGATATAAGTGATTATCGTGGTATCATGAAAGATTTTGGTACCATGCAAGATTTTGATTTATTGTTAAAAGGAATGCATGAACGAGGCATAAAAGTCATCATGGATTTGGTTGTGAATCATAGTTCGGATGAAAATTATTGGTTTCAAGAAAGTCGAAAATCGAGAGATAATAAATACCGAAACTACTACTATTGGTGGCCTGCCGAAAAAGGAACACCTCCTTATAGATGGAGCTGGTTTGACGTCAATAGCAATGCTTGGAAATATGATGCACAAACAAATTCGTATTATTTGCACTATTTTTCGGCGAAGCAACCCGACCTAAATTGGAATAATCCGGAGCTTCGTAAAGAGATTTACGACATGATGAAATATTGGTTAGACAAAGGGATTGATGGTTTTAGATTGGATGCTTTTCAATTTGCTTCAAAAGATCCAAGTTTCCCTGAATTGCCAAAAGAAATCATTGGAAATACATTAGAAATTATTAAATATTACGGAAATGGACCTCATTTGCACGATTATCTTCAAGAGATGAATCGCGAAGTTTTGAGCAAATATCCAAATGCAATGACCGTTGCCGAAGGCGCTGGAGATTCTCCAAAAGCAGCTATGAAATTTGTAGATCCAGATCGAAAAGAATTAAATATTGCCTATCATTTTGAATCTGTAGATATTGGCAAACATATTAGTGATTTTGGTCTTGTAAAATACAAAGATATTTTTTCGCGTTATGACCAAGAATTTAAAGATAAAGGATGGCTTTCTATTTTTATGGCGAATCACGATCAACCTCGTATGGTTTCGAAATTTGGAAATGACAGCGAAAAATTCAGAGAACTTTCGTCAAAAATGTTGACCACTTTTGTAATGACAATGCGCGGAACAAGCTTTTATTATAACGGAGATGAGTTAGGGATGAGTAATATTCGTTTTGATAATATCGAAGATTATAATGATGTTGATACTCGAAATGCTTATTTAGGTTTAAAAAATAAAGGAGGAGACTTAGCTGCTTTCTTAGAAGATAAAAAACAAACTTCAAGAGAAAACAGTAGAACACCAATTCAATGGAATGCATCTGAAAATGCCGGTTTTACATCAGCGAAACCTTGGTTGAAAGTAAATCCAAATTTCAAAACCTTAAATGTCGAAGCACAAGAAAAGGATAAAAATTCGCCTTTGAATTATTTTAGAAAAATAGTGAAATTGCGAAAAGAAAATCCTGTGTTAATTTACGGAAAATATACGCTTTTGGATAGAGATAATCCAAATATTTTCGCTTATACGCGTGAATTAGACGGAAAGAAAATGCTTGTCTTGTTAAATTTTACCGCTGATAATGCGACAGTTAACACAGGAATTGACATTAAAAAAGCAAAAATAATAAGTAGTAACTATTTTAATTTAGATTCAATAAATTTTAGTATATTGCGCCCTTATGAAGCTTTAATTGTAGAAATACAATAGGTTTAATTTTTTAATTTACCGCATTAGGTAATTAGTATGAAAAGAAAAGCATCCACATTATTACTCTTGATTTTAACCACAACATTTTTATATAATGTTGTGGGACTTCATTTGTTGCTTACGCTTCAAAAAGAGCAAGCATGGGTAGCTGTGATGCAAAAAATTCCAGATTCGGAATTTAAGGTACTAAAAATGGATGCAACTTTGTATTCCTTTACTGAAGATACTGAGATGGAATATGTAAATGAAAATGTTACTATCAATAACAAAACATATCACGTTTTCAAGAAGAAAATTCAAGATAATATTGTCAGTTTATATTATTTGCCTAATAAACAAGAATCTTCATCGGATATCAATCTTAAAAAAATACTCGATAATGATACTTCCGATAATGCTCCTTTGAGTAAGAAATCGGTCGAAAAAATATTTAAATCTTTTACAAAAAATTATGTCCAAATAAACACCAATACTTTTAGTTTTTTGGATGAATTCAATAGTTATAAACCACAATCCGATTTCCATCCTCAAGGATTGCTTCATTCAGGCTATTTAACTCGGGAAGATTCTCCCCCCGATACGGTTTAATTTTAATTTGTTTTAAATAGACACAATAATTTATCTTAAAAGGTTTTGGTTAGCTTTTAGGAGATATTTTCTGTTATCTATTATTTCACACCATACATTTAGTGCCATTTGTCATTTGGGTTAGCAAATCCTTATGGTATAATACTGCTGTATATTTCAAATTAGTTTCAATTTATTAATTGGACTAATTTGAAATAACTAGCGGTGTAATAATGTAATATACGAATCCATTATGGATTTTTGTAAAAATTAAAATTAATCTATTACTACTATTTAATGAAAAAATTATATATAATCTGCCTTATTTTGGCGGCCCAGCATTTCTATGCCCAAACTGAAATGGACGGAATAATGATGTCGAAAAACAACTTTTGTACAGGAGCTATTTATGAATATAGCAGCTGGAATAAGTACTGGGAAGGTACTTTTAAAAGAGAAAATCTAAATTTAGGAACAGTTACTACTGAAAAAATTGCCATTAACGGCAACTACGGAATTACCGATAAATTCAATGTAATTTTCAGTATTCCTTATATGAAAACAAATGCTTCGGCAGGAACAATGGAAGGTCAAAAAGGATTTCAAGATCTTTCTTTAACCTTAAAATATATGTTTTTTGAAAAAAATATAAAAGGGAATCCACTTTCCTTCTATGCACTAGGAGGATATTCAATTCCAACATCAAATTATGTAGCAGATTATTTGCCCTTAAGTATTGGATTAAGAAGCAAAGTAGGAACCTTCCGTTTGATGGTAGATTATCAATATAAAAGCGTATTCGCAACAGTTTCTGAAGCTTATGTAGAACGTTCGAATATCACGATTGATCGAAATGTTTATTATACAGATGTAATGCATTATACCAATCAAGTAAAAATGCCGAATGCCATTTCTTTTAATGCAAGAGCTGGTTATCGTACTTCAAGATTAATTGCCGAAGCAGTTTTTGATGCTTGGACCACTCAAAAAGGAGGGTTTGATATTACAACAAACAATATGCCTTTTCCAAGTAATACCATGAATATGACCAAAATTGGTTTTAATGGGAAATATAATTTGAAACAAATTCCAGGATTAGCAATTATTGCTGGCGGAAACCATGTCGTTACTGGTCGTAATGTGGGTCAATCCGATACTTTCTACGGAGGTTTATTCTATGTTCTTGATTTCAAAACTAAAACTGCTACTACAAATGAAAAATAATATATATATCTTTTTAGGGAAATGTTTCCTAATGACGCTTCTACTTTTGACTATTTCTTGCAATAAAGAAATTGTAGAAAGCAACCAACAATATCCGCAATTAAATCCTGCAAATT
>CANBWX010000089.1 GCA_947373225.1 Flavobacteriaceae bacterium
GGAGAATTTCCTTTTACTGCTGGATTGTATCCATTTAAGCGGGAAGGTGAAGATCCATCGCGTATGTTTGCCGGTGAAGGCGGACCGGAACGAACCAACAAACGCTTTCATTATGTGAGCGCGGGTTTACCAGCAAAACGACTTTCGACGGCTTTTGACAGCGTGACTTTATATGGAAATGATCCTCATATTCGCCCTGATATTTACGGAAAAATTGGTAATGCAGGTGTTTCAATTTGTTGTTTGGACGATGCCAAAAAATTGTATTCCGGCTTCGATTTGGTTGACGCAATGACTTCGGTAAGTATGACCATTAATGGGCCAGCGCCAATGATGTTGGGATTTTTTATGAATGCTGCCATCGATCAACGATGTGAAATTTACATTAAAGAAAATCATCTTGAAGAAGAAGTTGAAGAAAAAATCAGAGTAATTTATATCAAAAAAGGAATCGAGCGACCACATTATCAAGGCGATTTACCCAAAGGAAATAATGGTTTGGGATTGATGCTTTTGGGCGTAACTGGCGATCAAGTTTTGCCTTTGGAGGTTTATAATACTATAAAAACAAAAACACTTTCTACAGTTCGAGGAACCGTACAAGCGGATATTCTCAAGGAAGATCAAGCGCAAAATACCTGTATTTTTTCAACCGAATTTGCCCTGCGATTGATGGGCGATGTTCAGGAATATTTTATTTCGAATAAGGTGCAAAATTTTTATTCGGTTTCAATTTCGGGCTATCATATTGCCGAAGCTGGAGCAAACCCGATTTCACAATTGGCATTCACGCTTTCGAACGGATTTACTTATGTTGAATATTATTTGAGTCGTGGAATGAAAATCAATGATTTTGGACCCAATTTATCGTTCTTTTTTTCGAACGGAATCGATCCCGAATATGCTGTAATTGGTCGGGTGGCACGAAAAATTTGGGCGAAAGCCATGAAAAATAAATATGGTGCCGACGAAAGAGCACAAATGTTGAAATACCATATTCAAACTTCGGGTCGCTCGCTTCATGCACAAGAAATCGATTTTAATGATATTCGGACGACTTTACAGGCTTTGTATGCTATTTATGATAACTGTAATTCTTTGCATACCAATGCTTATGACGAAGCAATTACTACGCCAACGGAGGAAAGTGTGCGTCGTGCAATGGCGATTCAGTTGATTATCAATAAGGAATTAGGATTGACCAAAAATGAAAATCCAATACAAGGTTCTTTCATTATCGAAGAATTAACCGACTTGGTTGAAGAAGCTGTTTTACTAGAATTTGACCGAATTACAGAACGTGGCGGAGTTCTTGGCGCGATGGAAACGATGTACCAAAGAAGTAAAATTCAGGAAGAAAGCCTGTATTATGAAACCTTAAAACACACAGGTGAATTTCCGATTATTGGCGTAAATACGTTTTTGAGTTCGAAAGGTTCGCCAACGATTATTCCTGCCGAAGTGATTCGTGCCACCGAAGAAGAGAAAAAATACCAAATCACGATTCTGGATAATTTGCATCAATCGAATCCCGAAAGTGTCAAACAACAATTGAATACGCTGCAAGAATCTGCCATAAAAAACGAAAATTTATTCGAGCATTTAATGGAAGCGACAAAGGTGTGTTCCTTGGGACAAATCACGACTGCTTTATTTGAAGTTGGTGGTCAATATAGACGGAATATGTAAGCAGAGAACCCCTTTTTGCAACGCAAAAAGGGTGTCAATCGCTTATCCCGATTTTTAGCGGGATCTCGTAGTACTAAATAGCCGAATTTTGCAACGCAAAAAGACTGTGAATCGCTTATCCCGCTTTTTAGCGATATTCTTTTAGTAAAAATAAAATATGTCTATCCTTTATTTGTACCAAGCTCTATTTTATGGATAAAATTAAAAACGGAATTAGTGGCGAATAGTCATAAAATAAAAAAAAATCATTGTTGATTTTTTTTCTATTTTTACAACATGATTCCAAAAATAAAAACCTTCCCAACCACAAAATTCATAGGTAAAAATCTAAGTTTTACCTACGTCAATTATCGTGCATTTGAATTGTGGAGTAGCTTTATGCCTCGTCGAAAAGAAATTCAAAATAGTATCGGAAATGAACTTTATAATATTCAAATTAATCCGAAAAATTTTGATTTTAGCCCAAATACAACTTTTGTAAAATGGGCGGCAGTTGCTGTTTCAACTTTCGATTTCGTTCCTGAAGGTATGAAAACATTAGAAATCCAAGATGGTTTGTATGCGGTTTTTAACTATAAAGGAGACCAAAGTAATGTAGCAGTTTTTTTTAAAGCTATTTATACGGAATGGTTGCCTAATTCCGAATTTGATTTAGACGCTAGACCGCAGTTTGAAATTCTTGGAGAAAAATACAAAAAAGACGACCCCAATTCGGAAGAAGAAATTTGGATTCCAATCAAGAAGCATTTTTAATATTTTCCATCCACATAATACCAGCTTTCATTTTCGAAAATAAAAGTAGAATGTTCGGAATGGATTTGTGCTTTTAGTTCAGAATCTAAAAAATAGGCTTTGAAAGTTACCGTAGTTTCGGTTGCCGCCAATACTTCAAGTTTTATCCAATGATTGCTTTTAGACCATTCTAAAATGTCAGCATTTTTATGGAATTTTCGTTGGGATAGATGTGTGGTGGCTACTAAATAATTGGCAGCACCAGTAGCAAAAGCAGAATATCTGGAACGCATCAATGCTTCGGCGGTCGGTGCCTTTTTTAGGTTTTTTAGATAAGGTTCACAGCAATTTTCAAATGATAATGAACTTCCGCAGTAACAATTTGACATAAAAATGGATTCAAGAATTAAACAATTTTATCCAGTTTCAAATAGCCAATATGCAATGGATCTGCTTCGAAAAAAGTTTCTATTTTGGTGATATTTAATGAATAGTGTTCTTTGTAATTGGTATTTAAGATATCAGCGACATTATAAATATCATCCACATCTATACCATATTTGTCATCAATATGTGAAGTGGCACCTTTGAAACCACAATGTTTGTAGAAGGTTGTAGCTTTTGCATTTTTGGACGCAAGTCCTAAATTTTCGGCAATCGTAAGCATTTTATAATGATATTCTTCAAATTCATTTTCTTTGTATCCGCCAAGGTTAATGAAGAACAAATTGTTTGAATCAGGATTATTAGATGCAGCTTTTTTGGCAACTATTTCTATCGAAAAATTATCGACCATGGTCACTTCGCGCCAAGCATCAATATGAATTCGTCCTTTAGCTTCTGGCCAAAAAGCCTTAATTTCAGGCGTTAATTCTTTTAAGGATTTTCCAATTCCAAAAAAAATATCGTGTTGTTCCGTATATCTGCCTTCGGGAGTGCAGCCCAGCATGATCATGTATAACTTAAGTTTTTCTTTCATTTTTAGAAATTATTTATTTGTCTTCGGAAACTTGTTCGGGGTTCATTTTTAAAGATACTATTGCGCCAATGATTAGTGAAATTGCAATAAAAGCTAATGATGTCCATTCTTGAATTTCAATAAAATCATGAAGCAACATTTTTAGACCTACGAATGTCAAAATAGCGATTAAACTATATTCTAAATAGCTGAATCTTTCGAGCATATTCGCCAAGAAAAAATACATGGATCGCAATCCTAAAATTGCAAAAATATTAGAGCTAAATACCAAAAAAGGATCGGAAGTAATGGCTAAAATGGCGGGAACGCTATCCATTGCAAAAACGACATCCATAACTTCAATAACAATCAGCGCAACAAATAATGGAGTTGCAGCTCTAATATGCCTTCTTTTTACAAAAAAATGTTCGCCATCGATATGGCTTGAAATGGGCATTATTTTGCGTAATGTTTTGTAAACAAAAGATTTTTTTGGTTCGAATTCTTCCTCTTCTTTGGTAAATAGCATTTTCATTGCGGTGTATATCAAGAAAGCCCCAAATATATAGGAAGTCCATGCGAATTTATTAATAAGCAAAACCCCAAAATAGATCATTAATCCTCTAAAAAGAATGGCGCCCATGATTCCCCAAAACAAAACGCGATGTTGGTATTTTTTTGGAATTTTAAAAGCGGCGAAAATAATAGCGATGACAAATATATTATCAACACTTAATGATAATTCGATTAAATAGCCTGTGAGGTATTTTATAGAAGCGTCTGCTGGTTGGAGTTCGTCAGGATTTGAAATATAATTGTTGCCATACAGCCAATAAATAACTCCTGAAAACAAAAACGATAATAGAACCCAAATTGCTGTCCATTTGCTGGCTTCTTTGGTGCTAATGATATGTGGTGTTTTGTTAAAAACACCCAAATCAAGAGCAAGAAATACTAAAATGGCGGATAAAAAGGAGATCCAGACAATCATATTTTTGTTTAATTAAAAATTAAAAATCACGAATTAAAAGTTATTAGTTGTAAATTATAGTTTAAGTAAAATTTTAATGGGTTAATTGATATGACCTATAATTTGTCATAAAATATGCAGATCCTATTTGTCATTCCGTAGGAATCTAATATATGGTTTAGAGATTCCTACGGAATGAAAATGTTAGTATTGAAAATTTCATTTTTTTTCAAATTACCCATTAAAATTTTACTAAAGCCTAAATTTTATTACAAAGATACTTCCTTGGTCTTGATATAAAAGTTTAATTTAAATATTAAACAAAAAAAAGTGCTTTCATTTCTGAAAGCACTTTTTAATATAGATTGAATTAAGATTTACAAAACTGATTTTACAGTTTTGATGATTCTTGCTGCAATTTTATATGGATCACCGTTTGAAGCTGGTCTTCTGTCTTCCAAATATCCTTTCCAACCATGTTGAACAGTGTATAAAGGAATACGGATTGAAGCTCCTCTATCAGATACTCCGTAAGAGAAATCATGGATAGAAGCTGTTTCATGTTTACCAGTTAAACGTTGGTCATTGTAAGCTCCATAAACCGCAATGTGTTCTTCAACAACAGGGCGGAAAGCTTCACATATTTTGTCATAAGTTGCTTTATCTCCACAAGTTCTAAGAACTTCGTTAGAGAAGTTAGCGTGCATACCTGAACCATTCCAGTCAGTATCACCTAGTGGTTTTGGGTGGTATTCAATATAGTAACCATATTTTTCAGTCAAACGATCTAATAAATATCTAGCAACCCAAATTTCATCACCTGCTTTTTTAGCTCCTTTTGCGAATAATTGAAATTCCCATTGGCCGCAAGCAACTTCTTGGTTGATACCTTCAAAGTTAAGTCCAGCTTGGATACATAAATCTGCATGCTCTTCAACTAAACCTCTTCCGTGTGTGTTTTTTCCACCTACTGAACAGTAGTACATTCCTTGTGGAGCAGGGTAACCACCTACAGGGAAACCTAAAGGTAATAAAGTTTTAGTATCCATGATGAAATATTCTTGCTCAAAACCGAACCAGAAATCACCATCATCATCAATAGTAGATCTACCATTAGATGGGTGCGCAGTTCCGTCAGCAAACATAACTTCGGTCATTACTAAGTAACCATTAATACGAGTTGGATCTGGGTAGATTGCAACAGGAACTAATAAACAGTCAGATGAACCACCTTCTGCTTGTTTTGTTGAAGATCCGTCAAAAGACCAGTTACCTATTTCAGCTAACGTTCCTTGAAAGTTTTCATGCTCTTCTACTTTAGTTTTACTTCTAAGATTTTGAGTTGGTTCGTATCCGTCTAACCAAAGGTACTCTAATTTTATTTTAGCCATAATAATCTAAATTTTATTTTATATCTGCAAATATAATTCAAATGTTGATATGTATAAAATATTGGGGGTAAAATTATATTTAGGAGGGTTACTTTTGCGAATGCCCTATTTTTATGTGGGTTAAATTTTAAATAAGATATTATTTGTAGGCTAAAAATAATAATTATATTTGGTGAAAATTATATTATTATGTCAACATTACGTTTTCAAGCTTTAAAAGAAGCTTCAACTAGAAAACCGGTTCATTTTGAAGAGACCGACAGAAAATCAATTATTTTTGGTTCGAATGTATTTAATGATAAAGCAATGAAGCAGTATTTGACTTCCGATGCTTTAAAAGGCGTACAAGGAGCCATTCAGCACGGAACTAAAATAGACAGAAAATTAGCCGATTATATTGCCATGGGTATGAAAGAATGGGCTTTGTCAAAAGGCGTAACTCATTATACACACTGGTTTCAGCCCCTTACAGGAACCACTGCCGAAAAACATGATGCTTTCTTCGAAACTTCGTATGACGGTAGCGATCCCGTAGAAAAATTTGGTGGTGGACAATTAGTTCAACAAGAACCGGATGCATCTAGTTTTCCTAATGGTGGAATTAGAAACACCTTCGAAGCAAGAGGATATACGGCATGGGATCCAACATCTCCAGCGTTTATTTACGGAACAACTTTATGTATCCCGACGGTTTTTATCTCCTACACCGGCGAAGCTTTAGACAATAAAATTCCGTTATTGAGAGCTTTATCTGCCATGGATGAAGCGGCTACAGAAATATGTAAATATTTTGATAAAAATGTAAAAAAAGTTACTGCAACTTTGGGTTGGGAACAAGAATATTTCTTGGTCGATAGCGCATTGGCCAATTCTCGTCCGGATCTTATTATGACGGGAAGAACTTTGTTAGGACATACTTCGGCAAAAGGGCAACAATTAGATGATCATTATTTTGGTTCTATTCCGAGTCGTGCCTTGACCTATATGAGAGATTTGGAGCAAGAATGTATGTTGCTCGGAATTCCGGTGAAAACGCGTCATAACGAAGTGGCACCTAATCAATTTGAGTTGGCACCAATTTTCGAAGAAACAAACCTAGCCGTAGATCACAACTGTTTGTTGATGGATGTGATGCAAAAAGTGGCCGAACGTCACGATTTGAAAGTGTTGCTTCACGAAAAACCATTCAAAGGCGTAAATGGTTCGGGTAAACATAACAACTGGTCATTGGCCACAGATACAGGGGTAAATTTATTGAGTCCAAGCAAAACGCCAATGAGCAATTTGCAGTTTTTGGCTTTCTTTATCAATACCATCAAAGCGGTAAATGATTACGAATCTTTGTTGCGAGCTGCGATTGCAACCGCCAGTAACGATCATAGATTAGGGGCCAATGAAGCACCACCTGCAATTATTTCGGTTTTTATTGGAGAACAATTGACCAAAGTTTTGGCTGAATTAGAAGGAGTAACTAAAGGTAAATTGTCACCTGAAGAAAAAACCGACTTAAAACTAAACGTAGTTGGTAAAATTCCAGATGTGCTTTTGGATAATACCGACAGAAATAGAACGTCGCCATTTGCTTTTACCGGAAATAAATTTGAATTTAGAGCGGTAGGTTCTTCGGCGAATTGTTCCAATGCAATGACGACTTTGAATACTATTGTTGCCAAACAATTAAAAGATTTCAAAGTTGAAGTTGACGTATTGATAGATACAAAAGGTTTGAAAAAAGATGAAGCTATTTTCAATGTTTTAAGAGAATATATTAAGGTTTCTAAAAATATCCTTTTCGAAGGCGATGGATACAGCGAAGCTTGGGAAATTGAAGCTAAAAAACGTGGTTTGAGCAATCATAAAACAACTCCCGAAGCGTTGAAAGCTAGAGCTTCAAAACAAGCTTTGGATTTGTTTTTAGAAATGGGAGTGATGAACCATGTTGAGGTTGAAGCACGTTACGAAATCGAATTGGAAGAATACACTAAGAAAATCCAAATTGAAGGTAGAGTTTTGGGAGATTTATCTCAAAATCATGTGATTCCAACAGCGATTCGCTACCAAAATACCGTGATTGAAAACGTAAAAGGTCTGAAAGAAATTTTTGGCGAAGAATATAAAACGCTTGCCAAAGAGCAAATTCTTTTAATCAGAGAAATTTCTGGACACATCGAAGGAATCAATTCTAAAGTGGAAGAAATGACTAATGAAAGAAAGAAAGCCAACCAATTGACTGATGCTCAGGCTATGGCAGAAGCTTATTGCAACAATGTGAAACCGTATTTTGAAGAAATCAGAAACCATTGTGATAAGCTTGAATTATTGGTTGATGACCAAATTTGGACCTTGACCAAATACAGAGAATTGTTACTAACGAAATAGTTCACAAGAAATATTTATTTTAAAACCTGATTCATTCTAAAATGTTTCGGGTTTTTTTTATTCCAAAAAAACTTTAACTTTGAATAAAGTCTGCAACCCAAATGTCCTGCAAAAATGATAAAATTGAAACTGTTCTTAGCGCTAGTTTTTTTGAATATCGGTACTATAACTGCTCAAGAAAAGTTAGAAGTTTTCTTCGATTTTGATCAATATGAAATTAACGCAGATACCAATCAAAAAATTACGGATTGGATTAATACTTCCAAAAATATCGAAGTACAGAAAATTTATGGCTTTTGCGATTGGAAAGGAACCAATCCTTACAATGATACTTTATCATTAAAACGGGTTTATTCGGTTTATGATTTCTTAAAAAACAGGAATGTGAAAATCAAAGAGGATTACGAAATTAAAGGTTTTGGAAAAGATTTTGAACAGTCGAAAATACAATCCGAAAACAGAAAAGTGACCATTGTTTATGAAATAATCAAAGAAGTTGTTCCTAAAACAAAAGAAGCTATTTTACTTGATGAATTAAATGAAACTTTAAAAACATCGAAAGTGGGCGACATTATCAAACTGAAAGACATCTATTTTTATAATAATTCTCCAAAGTTATTGCCACAATCAAAACCTGTTTTATATGAATTATTGTGTGTAATGCAGGATAATCCAAAGCTGAAAATCGAAGTTCAAGGTCATATTTGTTGCCAAACGAAAGAACTTAAATTTGATGTTTCAACGTCTAGAGCAAGGGCTGTTGCTGTTTTTTTAATTCAAAACGGCATCAATCGAAAACGAATTACTTTCAAAGGTTTCGGAAGTACCAGACCAGTTCATCCCATTCCAGAAAAATCAGAACAAGAGGAAGAAGACAATCGCCGTGTAGAAATTAGGATTATAGAAAAATGATTACTTTGTCGAAGTATTTATATTGTGATAACTTTTGAAAACACTTCCGAAAACCGAATAGGCAAACACCAAAAAAATATTTATCTTTGCGCCAAATTACACAACAATACAATGAGTTCAGATTCAAGTAAACGATATGCACTTCGCGGTGTTTCAGCCTCCAAAGAAGATGTGCATAATGCCATAAAAAACATAGATAAAGGATTATTTCCTCAAGCTTTTTGCAAAATAATCCCTGATTATTTAACGCAAGACGAGGATTATTGTCTGATTATGCACGCCGATGGTGCAGGTACAAAATCGTCTTTGGCGTATATGTATTGGAAAGAAACAGGCGATATTTCGGTTTGGAAAGGCATTGCGCAAGACGCTTTGATTATGAATATTGACGATTTATTGTGCGTGGGTGCCACCGATAATATTCTACTTTCTTCGACTATTGGAAGAAATAAAAACCTCATAACTGCCGAAGTAATTTCGGCAATCATCAACGGAACCGAAGAACTCATCAAAGAACTCGATTCCTTTGGCGTGACCATCCATTCTACAGGTGGAGAAACTGCCGATGTGGGCGATATTGTTCGCACCATCATCGTAGATTCTACCGTTACGGCCCGAATGAAACGTTCTAAAGTCATTGATAATGCCAATATAAAAGCAGGTGACGTAATCGTAGGATTGGCTTCTTTTGGTCAAGCTAGTTATGAAAAGAGCTATAATGGTGGAATGGGAAGCAACGGATTAACATCGGCGCGACATGATGTTTTTGGGAAGTATTTGGCAACAAAATACCCAGAAAGTTTCGATGCAGCCGTTCCCGAAGATTTGATTTATTCGGGTCAAGTAAAATTGACCGATGCTGTTGAAAATTCTCCTATCGATGCCGGGCAATTAGTACTTTCGCCAACGCGTACTTACGCGCCAATTATAAAGAAAATTTTAGACCAATATTCGTCTAACGAAATTCACGGAATGGTGCATTGCAGCGGTGGAGCGCAAACTAAAATTTTGCATTTCCTGCCTGCCGACAGGCACGGTATTCAAAACCTGCATATTATAAAAGATAATTTATTTCCAGTTCCACCTTTGTTTCAGCTGATTCAAGAGCAATCAAAAACAGATTGGAAAGAAATGTACCAAGTTTTCAACTGTGGTCACCGTATGGAAATTTACGTTCCCGAAGCAATTGCTGAGGAAATTATCGCCATTTCAAAATCATTCAACGTCGATGCCCAAATCGTGGGTCGAGTAGAAGCTGCCGATGCCAAAAAATTAACCATCACTAGCGAATACGGAACTTTCGAATATTAAATCGCGTTAGCTTTTGGTACGCAGATGACGCCGATTTGCTAAAGCAAAAACGCGGATATAAACGGATTTTTAAATTTTTAATTTTTCAATCTTTGAATTTTATTAAATGTACGAACTACTTTTTTGGCAATATCAAGAAGGAATTTATCTAAACCATCATTTGGTTTACGAAGCCTTGGTCGAACAACAAGAAGTCGAAGGATTAGAAATACTTCCCGTTCAAGTGATTCTGAATCGTATTAATTCGGTTTTTTCTAGCTGGGAAAAAGTAGATGAAAATAGTTGGAAAAATACCAACGGAAAAGGCGCTTTTCACATAAAAACAACTCCTCAAAGCATACGAATAGATTGCTATGGCACCGAAGGCAAAACAATGAATCTGCTTGCAGACACTTTGGAAGAATTCAAATGCCCGCTTTATGATCCTCAAATTCCCGTTCGTTACGACGAAATGAATGAATAAATTATGACAAAAAATTTCCCTCAAAATACAATTCTCGAAGATAACTATGTTTTGCTTCGTCCCTTGCAAGAATCCGATATCGAAAATTTATTGCATATTTCGATCAATGAACCTGAAACTTGGAAATTTTCTTTAGTTCGTGCTAACGGAAAAGAAAATCTAATCAAATACATTCAATTGGCTTTGAAAGCCAAAGAAAATGGAACCGAATTTCCGTTTATCGTTTACGACAAGCAATCAGGAAAATATGCCGGAAGTACTCGTTTTTACGATATAAATTTGGCATTCAAAACCCTGCAATTAGGTTACACTTGGTACGGAAAAGATTTTCGCGGAAC
>CANBWX010000090.1 GCA_947373225.1 Flavobacteriaceae bacterium
GAAAATTAATTTTAGGACAGTCTTATTTGAATTTGGGAATCTCGAAAATTCATAGCCAATGTGCCAATTAAGTTTTTTTCTAAATCTATTCCTTGAAACGAATCAGAGTATAAATTTACAAAGAAAAACAGAACAGATTTATTTTCAGATTACATATTTTATTTAAAAAAGAGTAATCATTTTATATGACACCACCTTTTAAAAATATTTTTCTATTTCTAACATTACTTTTTTGTGAACTCCTTATCCAAGAACAAGTAACGCTCATCGTTCTCTGCTTTTGTTGCTTTTGATTCTAAATCGATTACCATAATTTCTGGATTTTTGTCTTCTTTTGCAACTGGCCAAACAGCTAGTTTTTCACCGTTTGGATTCCCATTTTTAATGAAATTGGCGAAGTAATTCATCATTGTCTCCGAAACCTTATAATCATCCTCTGACCAAGCGTAATCTTTGTTAGTTGCCAAATTTCCCATAGCATATTCTATTTCTGCGGAGTGAACGGCTCCTTTTGGTTTAGGCACTTTTGGAGTATTTTTGTCTTTTTTGATGACTCCACCCGCAAGACCAGCTTCTAAATCTTTGTCTCGCATTTCGGGTCTTGGTTTCGAAAAGTAATAGCGATAAACGGGTTGTGAGCTATTTTTTCGATGCAAATCGAACCATTTCCAAGTGCTGTAAGCAATAAACCGATCACCAGCTAAATCAGTCGCCGATTGCTCTGTAACTTCGGGAGTTCCCGCTGGATATAATTGCAAGACTTCGGGTGCTTTATCGCCGTATAATTCTTTTATTTTTTGAATATAACTGTCATTGTTTAGCTCTTTTCCAAATCCTAGAGCGCGGTAATTCATTTCTTCTGAATTCCATCCCAATAACAAAGGCACCATTGCTTGTTGTTTGTTTTCGAAAATTTCTGTTAACGGTTTTGGAAGAAAATAACCGTCAATAGTTGTTTTGAAAACGCCCATACTTGATCCGCTAGATTTTTGATATAGTTCTAAAGTGGACATGGCACGAAGTTCTTTTAGTGATTTTGCTCCAATTTTTTGTCCAAAATCAAAGCCTGTTTTTTCGGCTTCCGCCAAAGGAATAGGAGCCAAAGTAGGGTAGAAAGAACCGCCACTTTCGCCAATAGCACCCGCAATTAAATTTTTAGATAAAGGCGAAGCCATTTGTGCACTTACGGCAATGGATCCTGCCGATTCTCCAGCAATTGTAACTCGTTTTGGGTCGCCACCAAATTGAGCAATATTAGCCTGAACCCATTTTAAGGCAGCATTTTGATCCAGAAAACCATAATTTCCCGAAGCGTGATTAGGCGATTCCTTGGTTAATTCTGGGTGAGAGAAGAATCCCCAAATTCCCAAACGGTAATTGACAGTTAGTGTTACGATTCCTTTTTTGGCCATGTTTTCACCGTCATAACGATTTTCTGAGCCATCGCCAGCCGCAAAACCACCACCATAGAAATAGACTAAAACAGGTAGTTTTTCCTTGTTAGATTTGGCTGGCGACCAAACATTCAAGTACAAACAATCTTCGCTTATGCTGTCACTTCTAAAACCCATATCGCCAAATATGTTAGATTGTACGGCTCGTGGGCCAAATTTTTTGGTTTGCTTAACTCCTGTCCAATTTGTTACGGGTTGAGGTGCTTTCCAACGTAAATTACCAACTGGCGGTTGCGCAAAAGGAATTCCTTTGAAGCTTTGGATGTTAGTTTTAATGTCGAATTCGCCTTCGATAATTCCGTTTGCTGTTGTTATTTGAACGGGAAAAGAATTTTGATTAACGGACTGTTGCGCTTTCGAAATAAATGGAATTGCCATAAATAGCAGTCCAATAAATGAGGTTTTTAGATTCATAGTTTATGTGGTTTATTTTAAATATTTTGTTTGTTCATTTCGACGAAGGAGAAATCACATAACGAGAGCAACTTATGTGATTTACTTCGTCAGTTCGCTATCGCTCGGGTCGCCTTCGTCGAAATGACAAAATGCGATGATTTATTAAAAGAATTTAACAATGATAAAACTTATTACCAGACCTATTACAATAGTAAATAATATATTTCGGATTCTTTTATCTTCTGCTTGTTCTGTTTCTAAATCTGTTTTGCAAAATTTAATGAATAACCACCAAAGAAAACCTCCTAAATAATGTAGTAACGGATATCTCATATATTATAATTTTTTAAACATAATTTTCTACCCAAACAACTCGCTCGCCACATCTTCAATCTTTGCGACCAAACGAACTTTTATTATGGTGTTTTTCAAAGCAATTTTATTGTATTTCGATACAAAAATGGTCGAAAACCCTAGTTTTTCGGCTTCTTGAATGCGTTGGTCCACCCGATTAACGGGACGAATTTCACCCGAAAGTCCCACTTCGCCAGCAAAACAAAAATCTTTGTTTACCGGAATATCTTCATTCGAGGATAAAATAGCAGCGACAACTGCCAAATCAATCGCAGGATCATCTACCGAAATTCCACCGGTTACGTTTAGGAAAACGTCTTTGGCGCCAAGCCTAAAACCAGCTCTTTTTTCTAAAACTGCCAAAATCATATTCAGTCTTTTCGCATTATAACCTGTTGTGCTACGTTGCGGTGTTCCGTAAACTGCGGTGCTTACCAAGGATTGAATTTCGATCATCAGCGGACGCATTCCTTCAAGCGTTGAAGCAATTGCGGTTCCTGATAATTCTTCGTCTTTGTGCGAAATTAATATTTCTGATGGATTCGAAACTTCGCGTAAACCATTTCCGAGCATTTCATAAATTCCTATTTCAGCAGTAGAACCAAAACGGTTTTTCAGTGAACGCAAAATACGATAGACGTGATTTCTATCGCCTTCGAATTGCAAAACCGTATCGACCATGTGTTCCAAAATTTTAGGGCCGGCAATGTTTCCATCCTTGGTGATATGACCAATTAAAATTACTGGAATGTTAGATTCTTTCGCAAATTTTATAAGTTCGGCAGTGGTTTCTCGAATTTGAGAAATACTTCCCGGAGTCGATTCGATATAATCCGTATGCAGCGTTTGAATGGAATCGATTATGACGATTTCAGGTTCGATAGCTTCAATTTGTTTGAAGATATTTTGGGTTTTTGTTTCGGTAAGAATGTAGCAATTATCGCCGTTTGGCGTGATTCTTTCGGCACGCATCTTGATTTGTTTTTGGCTTTCTTCGCCAGAAACATACAAGGTTTTATAAGGGAGTTTTAAAGAAATTTGAAGCAAAAGTGTACTTTTTCCAATGCCAGGTTCGCCGCCCAAAAGGATTAAAGAACCAGGAACGATTCCGCCACCTAGTACGCGATTAAGTTCTCCGTCGGTGGTGTCCATTCGGATTTCTTGAGTCGAATCAATTTCGTTGATGCGTAATGGTTTAGGTGCTTTGCTAGAAGTAACCGATTCACTTTTCCAAGTTAATTTTTCTTCTTTTTGGATAATTTCTTCGGCTATTGTATTCCATTCTTTGCAGGAATTGCATTGGCCTTGCCATTTCGAATATTGGGCGCCACAATTTTGGCAAAAAAAGGAGGTTTTTACTTTTGACATTATTTCGAACTAAATTAAATTCAAATTTAGTCTAAAGAATATTCAAATAAAAGAATTTATTTTTTTAAAAAAGAACGGCTTTATTTAAGTCAGTGAATTGTCTTTTTCATTGGGAAAAATAATCCATGGTTTGAAGGTTTTGGCTTCTTCAAAGTCCATCGACGCATACGAAATGATGATAATTACATCATCTTTTTGCACTTTTCTGGCTGCGGGTCCGTTGAGGGTTATTTCACCTGAATTTTTAGCTCCTTTGATGGCATACGTTTCAAATCGTTCGCCATTATTGATGTTTACAATCGATACTTTTTCGCCTTCGATAATATTCGAAGCTTCAAGCAATGTTTCGTCAATAGTAATGCTTCCGATGTAATTTAGATCGGCTCCGGTTACTTTTACACGGTGAATTTTTGATTTTAAAACTTGAATTTGCATACTGCAAAAGTAAATTAATTTAATGAAATGGTGTCAATCAATCGAACATTGTTGACAAAAACAACAATAAAAGCGCGGTATTTCTTGTTTTTATTTTTTCTAATAACGGGCAAAAGCATTGCTTCATCTGTAATTTCGAAGTAATCTAACTTGAAATCAGCATTTTTTTCAAATGATTTTTCCACCCATTTTGTAACTGCGATAGCGCTATTTGTCTCGAATTTTGCTTTCGCGGCTAACAAAATTTTATATATCAATGAAGCTTTTTCTTTTTCTTGAGTAGTTAGAAGTTCGTTTCGAGAACTCATAGCCAAACCATTTGTTTGTCTGAAAATAGGACAACCAATTACTTTGACATTTAGCTTATTTTTGCTGACCATTTTCTTAATAATTTGTAATTGCTGAAAATCCTTTTCGCCAAAATAAGCGTTTGTAGGACCTACAATTTCAAATAATCTTTTCACAACTGTTCCAACTCCGTCAAAGTGTCCGGGTCTGAATTTGCCTTCCATTTGGTTTTCTAATCCATCAAAATCGAAGGATTGTGAAGTTGGATTTCCTTCGTAAATATCATCTACAGTTGGTGCGTAAACAATGATTTTGGGATCTAAATTTTCTATTTTTTTAATGTCAACATCCAGTGTTCTTGGGTATTTTGCTAAATCATCGGGATTGTTAAATTGGGTAGGATTTACAAATATACTTACGACCGTTGAATCGTTTTCCGACAATGATTTTTGCATCAACGACAAGTGTCCTTGGTGTAAAGCTCCCATAGTTGGTACAAAACCAACTTTAGAGTTGTCTGCTTTTAAAGCTTTTAAAAAGGCTGTCAAAGAGGCTTTTCCGTAGAAAATAGGCATGGCTGTTTTATTGAAATTAAGTGCAAACATAATATTTTAGTCATTAACTGCATAAATTTTTGTAATTTTGCATGGTTTTTATTGCCAATAAATAAAGTAAATTACAATATGGAAGATAAGAGAATATTATATGTATCATCAGAGGTGGTGCCTTATCTGGCTGAAAATGAGGTGTCTTCAATGTCGTATGAGGTTCCGAAAATGATTAATAATCTGGGTGGACAAATTCGTATTTTCATGCCAAGATATGGAAATATTAATGAAAGAAGACATCAATTACATGAAGTAATTCGCCTTTCGGGGATGAATTTGGTTGTAAATGACCTAGATATGCCTTTAATAATAAAAGTAGCTTCTATACCTAAGGAAAGAATTCAAGTTTATTTTATTGACAACGATGAATATTTTAAGAGAAAAGCTACGTTTACTGATGAAGAAGGAGTTTTGTATCCAGATAATGATGAACGTGCAATTTTCTTTGCCAAGGGTGTTGTCGAAACAGTAAAAAAACTCAATTGGGTTCCAGATATTATTCATGTTCATGGATGGATGGCGGCTTTGTTGCCTATTTATATGAAGCATTTTTATAAAAATGAAGCTTTATTTTCAGAAACAAAAATTGTTACTTCTATTTATGGTCAATCTTTTGAAGGAACTTTGGATAAAGAAATGATTAATAAAGTTACATTTGACGGTATTCCAAAAGAGGCTGTTCTTGACTTAGAAAGTCCTGATTATGAGAATATAATGAAAGCAGCAATTATCCATTCGGATGCGGTAATTATTGCTTCCGAGAAAGTGTCTTCAAGTTTAACAAAATTTATAGAATCTTCAGGAAAACCTTTTTTACCTTTCACCCCGAAAGAAAAATTCGCTGAGGCGTATGTTAATTTCTATAAAAACAGTGTTCTATAAATTTAAACTTTTCCATTTTAAACATGCACAATAATTCTTTTTTTAAGCAAATTCTATTACTTGTAACTATCGTACTTTTCGTTTCATGTGATAAAGAATATAATGTAATTGGAGATGGCTTAATTAGTCAAAACCATTTTATGCTCAAAGACACTACGTTTTCTGTGGTAGCGTATAATCAAAAAATAACTCCTGTTGAATCGGAAAATCTTCCTGTAAATGCTTTGGGGATTTATAACAATCCTGTCTTTGGTAAAACAACTGCGAGTTTTGCAACACAATTAGTGTTGTCTGCCGTAAATCCTATTGTATCTACTAATCCAGTAATAGATAGTGTTTATATAAATATTCCTTATTTTACTGACCCGTTGAAAAACGTTACCAATTCAGATGGAAGTACTACTTATGTATTAGACTCTATTTATGGAGCTAGCAAAGCTAAGATAAAACTTAGCGTTTATGAGTCTGGATATTTTATGAGAGATTCAGATCCAGTAGGAGGATTTCAAACAGCTCAAAAATATTTTACCGATCAAAATACAGATTTTGACAATCTTAAAATTGGGAATCGTTTGAATGATTTGGTAACTACTGCAACTGCTAAAACTGCGGTTGGCGAACAAAACGATGCTTTTTTCTTCAATCCTGCTGAACAAGTTCTTGTAGATAAATCAGTAACTCCTAATACAACGACAAGGGTAGCTCCGGGCATGCGTTTGAAATTGAATAGTAGTTACTTTATGAATAAAATTATTAATGCAGCTTCAAAATCGACTACTGCAATTAGTAATGGTGTTGCTACAACCACTACAACATCTTCAACTAATTTAGCGACGAATGATGTTTTCAAAAATTATTTTAGAGGTTTATATTTCAAAGTAGAACAATCAGGTAATGATGCTGGAGCTATGGCAATGATGAATTTTTCAAAAGGAACAATTACTATTAGTTACACCGAGGAGTTGGTTACTACAACAGCTACAACAAGAGTTCCTAAAACAATTGTGCTTAACATGACAGGAAATACCGTTAGTTTGCAAGATCAAACAAATACAAATACATCTTATTCTACCGCTACAAGTTCTGCAAACACAACTCTCGGTGACGAAAGATTATACCTAAAAGGAGGCGAAGGTTCTATGGCTATATTAGATCTTTTTGGGTCAGATCATTATGGAGCTAACGGAATTTCAGGTAGTCCAAATGGTGTGGCAGATCAACTAGATATTATTAGAACCAAAGGATGGTTGATAAACGAAGCCAATCTTATTTTTAATATTGATTCATCTGTAGATGGAATGGGTAAAATTGATCCGATAACTAATTTGCCAGTTTATGAGCCACAAAGAATTTATTTGTGGGATTTGAATAATAGACGCCCAATTACTGATTACTACATGGATGGAACTTCAGGAACTAAAGCTAAAAACGGGAAAGTAGTTTTTGACGGAAATATAAATTTAGACGCAACCTCTAAAAGAGGTTCGACATATAAAATACGAATTACAAATCAGATTCGTAATCTTGTAAAATATACCGATTCAACGAATGTAAAAATGGGTATTGCAGTTACAGAAAGTGTTGCTATCGCTAATTCTAGTAAATGGAGAACACCTAAAACGGCAACAACAATAATCCCTGGAATACCTAATTATAATGTTGTAATGCCAAAATGGCCTGATTTCTCAATAGAAACGCCAAGAGCAAGTGTTATGAATCCGCTAGGAACGATACTTTATGGAAGTAAATCTACCGTTCCAGATAGCAAAAGATTGAAACTTCAAATTTATTATACAAAACCTAATTAAACCAAAATTATGTGTGGAATTGTTGGATATATCGGTTACAGAGAAGCTTACCCAATTGTAATTAAAGGGTTAAAAAGACTTGAATATAGAGGTTATGATAGCGCAGGCGTTATGTTATATGACGGAACTGACTTAAAACTTTCGAAAACAAAAGGAAAAGTTTCTGATCTTGAAGCAAAAGCTTCAAGAGAAATTACTACGAATGGAACTATAGGAATGGGTCACACCCGATGGGCTACACACGGTGTTCCTAATGATGTTAACTCACATCCGCATTTATCAAATTCTGGTGATTTGGCAATAATTCATAATGGGATTATTGAAAATTACGCTCCATTGAAAGAAGAATTAATCAAAAGAGGATATGTTTTTCACTCGGATACAGATTCTGAGGTTCTTGTAAATCTTATTGAAGAAATACAAAAAAAGGAAAAATTAAAACTAGGCAAGGCAATACAAATGGCTTTAAATCAAGTTGTTGGTGCTTATGCAATAGCGGTTTTTGACAAGAAAAACCCTGATGAAATTGTTGTTGCCCGCTTGGGAAGTCCTTTGGCAATAGGAATTGGAGAAGGAGAATATTTTATAGCATCTGATGCGTCACCATTTATTGAATATACTTCGAATGCAGTATATTTAGAAGATGGAGAAATGGCAAATATTAGGTTGCATAAACCAATGAAAGTAAGAAAAATCAAAGATGATTCATTAGTTGATCCCTATATTCAAGAACTTCAAATGAATTTGGAGCAAATTGAAAAAGGAGGTTACGATCACTTTATGTTAAAAGAAATCTATGAACAACCTAGTGTTATAAAAGATACTTATCGAGGACGACTTCATGCAAACGAAGGAATAATAAAAATGGCTGGGGTCGAAGACAATTTAGGTAAATTCTTAAACGCTGAAAGAATCATTATAGTAGCTTGTGGAACTTCATGGCATGCTGGCTTAGTTGCAGAATATGTTTTTGAAGAATTTGCTAGGATTCCAGTTGAAGTAGAATATGCTTCAGAATTTAGATATAGAAATCCAATTATAAAAAGTACAGATGTTGTAATTGCTATTTCACAATCAGGTGAAACTGCCGATACAATGGCGGCTATAAAACTAGCTAAAGAACAAGGCGCTTTTGTGTTTGGAGTTTGTAATGTAGTTGGTTCCTCTATTTCAAGAGAAACTCATGCTGGGGCTTATACTCACGCAGGTCCAGAAATAGGTGTTGCTTCAACAAAAGCATTTACCACACAAATCACGGTATTGACAATGATAGCCTTGCGTATGGCTAAAGCCAAAGGAACTTTGACTAATTCAGATTTTCATACCTATTTACAAGAATTAGAAATAATTCCTGAAAAAGTGAAAGAAGCATTAGAAACTAATGAAAAAGCAAAAGAAATAGCAGCTACATTTAAAGATGCTCCAAATTGTTTGTATTTAGGAAGAGGATATAACTTTCCTGTGGCACTAGAAGGAGCTTTAAAACTTAAAGAAATATCCTATATTCATGCCGAAGGTTATCCTGCTGCCGAAATGAAACATGGTCCAATTGCCTTGATAGATGAGCATATGCCAGTAGTTGTTATTGCACCAAAACAAGGGCATTATGATAAAATTGTAAGTAATATTCAGGAAATCAAATCAAGAAGCGGAAGAATTATTGCCATTGTAACTAAAGGAGATACTCAAGTAAGAGAATTAGCTGATTATGTTATCGAAATTCCTGAAACTTCGGATGCTTTATCTCCGTTAATTACAACAATTCCTTTGCAACTTTTATCGTATCATATTGCAGTTATGAGGGGTTGTAATGTAGATCAACCACGTAACTTAGCTAAGTCAGTAACAGTTGAATAAGTAAAAACTTACTTATATATTTTTTCTAAAGCGAGATTTTATCTCGCTTTTTTTTTGGAATATAAATAATGCTTTTTATAAATTATTCATTTATTATTAGAAAATTGTATGCAAGCATAGTATTTGTTATAACTTTTAACAAAATAATTGTTAAATACGCTTTAAAACTCTCTCAATATGAAATGTGTGCAAATGGATTAAAAAAATGATAATTATGATTTTTTTAACGCCTTTTCATAATAATATCAAAAATATTTTTACATTTACTTCACTAACTATAAAATATAACCAAATGAGAACGTATTTACTTATTTTGTCTTTGTTCTTCTGTAGCATAACTTTTGCTCAGAGTACAATTTCAGGTTCAGTTACCGATAGTAACAACAAACCTATTCCCGGAGCCAACATTAAAGTCGTTGGAGATTCCTCAGGCACGGTCTCTGATGCTGACGGAAAATTTATTTTAAATTCCCCAAAAAAAGCTCCCTTTACAATTGATGTATCAAGTGTGGGTTTTGAATCTAAAAAAGTAAATGTTTCATCAAATAATCAAAAAGTAAATATTAAACTTGGTTCTGAAGAAACACAGTTAAATGAAATTGTTGTTTCTGCCTCTAGAACTCCAGAGAGAGTTTTAGAATCTCCAGTTACCATTGAAAGAATGGGAATAAAAGAGATCAAAAAAACAGCATCTCCTAGTTTTTATGATGGATTGGAAAATCTAAAAGAAGTTCAAATGAATACTAGTAGTTTAACTTTTAAGTCGATAAATACTCGTGGTTTTGCAACAGTTGCTAACACTCGTTTTATGCAACTTGTTGATGGAATGGACAATTCTTCTCCGTTATTAAATTTTGTGCTTGGGAACATGATTGGTGTTTCTGAAATTGATGTTCAAAGTGTAGAATTATTGCCTGGAGCATCTTCCGCATTATATGGAGCCAACGCTTTTAATGGTATTATGTTCATGAATAGTAAAAGCCCATTTACTTATCAAGGTATTTCTACTTATCTTAAATACGGAGAAACAACGCAAAAAGCTGCAGGAACTAATGGGTTCTATGATTTTGGAATCAGAATGGCACATGCTTTCAATAAATATATAGCAGTAAAAGCTAATTTTACTTATATGGATGGAACGGATTGGTTTGCAACAAATTATAACGACAAGACTCGTGCAGGAATCACCAGAAGTGATAAAAATTATGATGGTATAAATGTATATGGTGATGAAGTGTCTACTAATATAAAAGGCGTAGGTCAAGCATTAGCTGGAATGGGACTCATACCATCAGGAGCTGTAAACATATTGCCAAATTCTAATGTGAGTAGAACAGGATATAATGAAGTAGACTTAACAGATAATAAAGCTAGTAATACTAAAATGGATTTTTCTCTTCATCTTAGACCATTAGGTAATGAAAATCTGGAAGTTATTTGGCAAAGTAAATTTGGTTACGGGAATGCAGTTTACCAAGGAGCCAACAGATATTATTTGAATGATTTTTTTATGCAACAGCATAAATTAGAAATTAAAGGGAAAAACTTTTTCCTAAGAGGATATACTACAACAGAAGACGGAGGAAAATCATATGATATGTTATTTACAGGAATTAATGTAGATAGACAATGGAAAGATGATAAAAC
>CANBWX010000091.1 GCA_947373225.1 Flavobacteriaceae bacterium
CGTAAAGGAACCAAAGTAACTTTTATTGCGGACGAAGCGATTTTTAAAAATTATAAATTCCGTTTTGAATATATCATCAAAATGCTCAAAAACTATTGTTACCTCAACAATGGTTTGACGATTTTGTTCAATGGCGAAAAATATTTTTCGGAAAATGGATTAAAAGATTTATTGGAAGAAACCATTCACGCTGATGATCTTGAATATCCAATTATACATTTGAAAGGCGACGATATCGAAATCGCTTTAACACACAGTAAAACTCAATATTCCGAAGAATATCACTCTTTTGTAAATGGTCAAAATACCACACAAGGAGGAACGCACTTAGCTGCTTATCGCGAAGCTATCGTGAAAACCATTCGAGAATTTTATAACAAAAGTTTCGAAGCTTCGGATGTGCGAAAATCAATTGTGACGGCGGTTAGCATCAAAGTAATGGAGCCAGTTTTTGAGTCACAAACCAAGACTAAATTAGGTTCTACCGATATGGGGTCGGAACCGGGAATGCCATCAGTTCGAACATTTGTTAATGATTTTGTAAAAAATAAATTAGACAGCTTTTTACATAAAAATCCAGCTATTTCGGAGGCTTTGTTACGTAAAATTTTGCAAGCGGAACGAGAAAGAAAAGAACTTTCAGGAATTCGAAAATTAGCAACAGATAGAGCTAAAAAATCGAATCTACACAACAAAAAATTAAGAGATTGTCGGGCGCATCTCCCAGACACCAAGAATCCAAAAAATTTAGACAGTACGCTTTTTATCACCGAGGGAGATTCGGCTTCAGGATCTATTACTAAATCTCGCGATGTGAATACGCAAGCGGTTTTTAGCCTTCGTGGGAAGCCATTGAATTGTTATGGAATGACCAAAAAGATTGTGTACGAAAATGAAGAATTCAATTTATTGCAAGCAGCTTTGGACATTGAAGATGGTTTAGAAAAATTACGCTACAACAATATTGTAATTGCTACCGATGCCGATGTCGATGGAATGCACATTCGATTATTGTTGATTACCTTTTTCTTGCAATTTTTTCCTGAATTAATCAAGGAAGGGCATTTGTATATTTTGCAAACGCCTCTTTTCAGGGTTCGAAATAAGAAAGAAACCATTTATTGCTATTCGGAAGACGAACGAAAAGCAGCCATAGAAAAATTAAAACCAAAACCGGAAATCACCCGATTTAAAGGATTGGGAGAAATATCACCAGACGAATTCAAGAATTTTATTGGCGAAACTATTCGATTAGATCCTATTATGATGGATAAAAATACGTCGGTAGAGCAATTATTGTCATTCTATATGGGGAAAAATACGCCAGACCGACAAGAATTTATCATCAAGAATTTGAAAGTAGAATTAGATACGATTGAAGCAAGTTAATAGTTAACAAAGAAAAATTGTCAAAAGAACTTCAAAATAAAATTTTATTCCAACAAGTTGCTGAGTTATTGCAAAATGCTCGACAACAGGTTTTGCGTACGGTAAACTCTACCATGACGTTTACCTATTTTGAAATTGGAAGAATGATTGTTGAAGAAGAGCAAAACGGAAAAGAAAGAGCCGAATATGGAAAACAAATTCTAAAGGGACTTTCTGAACAATTGACGAATGAGTTTGGGAAAGGGTTTTCTGTGGATAATTTGCAGAATATGAGAAAATTATATTTAATATATTCAAATTACGAGACACTGTCTAGTATTTCTGAAAATGGAAATATAATATCCGAGACAGTGTCTAGTATTTCTTCTAAAAATGAATCATCCGTTGTTACTTTAAATTTTATTCTTACATGGTCGCATTATATTTATTTAATGAATATTGAAGATTCTAGAGAAAGAAAATTTTATGAAATAGAGTCTATTAAATATCGATGGAGTTTAAGAGAACTAAAGCGTCAATATGATTCTGCTTTATACGCAAGATTAGCGTTGAGTCGGGATAAAAAAGGAGTTTTGGAACTTTCTGAAAAAGGGCAAATTATCGAGAAACCAAAAGATATTATCAAAGATCCTTATATATTGGAATTTCTTGGATTACAAGAATCACACCAATATTCGGAAACCGAACTCGAACAAGAAATCATCAATAAATTAGAAAATTTTCTTTTAGAATTGGGTCACGGATTTACATTTGTAGCTCGGCAACGCAGAATCACTTTTGATGATAAACATTTCCGAATAGATTTGGTTTTTTATAATCGAATTCTGAAATCCTTTGTTTTAATCGACTTGAAAATAGGGGAATTAAAACATCAAGATTTGGGTCAAATGCAAATGTATGTCAACTATTATGATAGAGAAATGCGTTTAGAAGACGAGAATAAAACCATAGGAATTGTACTTTGTCAAAACAAAAGCGACTTGGTTGTCGAATATACTTTACCAGAAAATAACGAGCAAATTTTTGCAAGTAAATACAAAACAGTTCTTCCAAGTAGAGAAGATTTAATAAAATTAATTTCGGAATTTGAATAAATGAAAGAAGACGACGAAGATAACATCATCCCAAACGAAGACGAAAATAACGAAGTGTCAAACGAATCAACAATCGAAGAAGGTTTTGAAGACATAAAAACTTCTAGTGGGATGCACCATTTTTACGAAAATAATGAAGAAGGCAGCGATACCATTACCAAAGTTACAGGAATGTACAAAGATTGGTTTTTGGACTATGCTTCGTACGTAATTTTGGAGCGCGCTGTTCCCGCAATCGAGGACGGTTTTAAACCTGTTCAGCGACGTATTATGCACTCGCTTAAAGAGTTGGATGACGGTCGCTATAATAAAGTAGCGAATGTTGTTGGACACACCATGCAATATCATCCGCACGGAGATCAGAGTATTGGTGATGCGATGGTGCAAATTGGTCAGAAAGAATTACTGATTGATTGTCAGGGAAACTGGGGAAATATTCTAACGGGCGATAGCGCTGCGGCTTCAAGATATATCGAAGCCCGTTTGTCGAAATTTGCTTTGGAAGTTTTATATTCTCCAAAAATCACAGATTGGGGTGTTTCCTATGATGGTCGTCGAGCGGAACCCAATAATTTACCTGTAAAATTCCCGTTGTTACTTGCTTCAGGAGCCGAAGGAATTGCCGTTGGACTTTCCACGAAAGTGTTACCCCATAATTTTAATGAGTTAATAGACGCTTCCATAAAAATTCTGAAAGGAAAACCATTCCAAATTTTTCCCGATTTTATGACTGCTGGAATTGCGGATGTATCCAATTATAATGATGGAATGCGTGGCGGACGTGTTCGTGTTCGTGCCAAAATTGCCCAATTGGACAAAAATACTTTGGTGATAACCCAAATTCCGTTTTCGACAAATACGACTACTTTGATTGACAGTATTTTGAAAGCCAATGAAAAAGGGAAAATCAAAATCAAGAAAATCGAGGATAATACCGCAGCGGATGTAGAGATCTTAATTCATCTTTTTCCGGGAGTTTCGCCAGATAAAACTATTGATGCTTTATTTGCTTTCACTGCTTGCGAAACTTCGGTAGCGCCGCTGGGTTGTGTGATCGAAAATAATAAACCTTTGTTTATTGGGGTTTCGGATATGTTGAAAATTTCGACAGACAGAACGGTTCAATTGTTGAAAAGCGAACTAGAAATTCAGTTAAGCGAACTCGAAGAACAATGGCATTTTCTTTCTTTGGAACGTATTTTTATCGAAAACAAAATCTACCGCGATATTGAGGATAAAACAACCAAAGAAGATGTAATCAAAGCTGTTGACGATGGTTTGAAACCGTTTACTAAAAATCTAAAACGCGCCGTTACCGAAGAGGATATTCTTCGTTTATTAGATATTCGAATTATGCGTATTTCGAAATTCGATAGCAATAAAGCGCAAGATAAAATCGAAGCGCTAGAAGGCGATATCGAACAAGTAAAATACGATTTAGAACACCTAATCGATTTTGCCATTGCCTTTTTTGCCAAGTTAAAAGAGAAATACGGAAAAGGTCGCGAACGCCTAACGGAGTTACGTAGTTTTGATAATATCGAAGCGACTAAGGTGGCTTTGCGAAACACAAAATTATACGTAAATAGAGAAGAAGGATTCGTAGGTACTGGATTAAAGAAAGACGAATATGTGACGGATTGCTCCGATATAGATGATGTGATTGTTTTTCTACGTGACGGAAATATGATGATTTGCAAAGTCGATGACAAGAAATTCGTTGGAAAAGACATTATTCATATTGCCATTTTTGACAAAAGCGATAAACGTACCATTTACAACATGATTTACCGTGATGGAAAATCAGGTCCATCGTATATAAAACGTTTCAATGTTTCGGGCGTTACACGAGATAAATTATACGATTTGACCAATGAAACCAAAGGTTCTCAAGTTTTATATTTTACTCATAATCCAAATGGTGAAGCTGAGGTAATTACGATTATTCTTCGCCAAATAGGAAGTATCAAGAAACTAAAATGGGATGTGGATTTTGCTAATATTGCCATAAAAGGACGTGCTTCTAAAGGAAATTTGGTTTCCAAATATCCAATCAAGAAAATCGAAATCAAGGAAAAAGGAATTTCAACTTTATTGCCAAGAAAAATTTGGTTTGATGATACTGTACAGCGATTAAACGTTGATGCAAGAGGCGAATTATTGGGTGAGTTTAGACCCAATGATAAGATTTTGATTATTTCACAAACAGGAAAACTAAAAGTAATTACGCCAGAATTATCTACGCATTTTGATGAAGATATGGTAATTCTTGAAAAATGGCATCCTAAAAAACCTATTTCCGCCATTTATTATGATGGCGAAAAAGCGCGTTATTACATCAAACGCTTCTTGGTGGAAACCGAAAATAAAGAAGAAGTTTTCATTACAGAGCATGCAAATTCACAATTAGAAATCGTCTCCACCGATTATCGTCCTGTTGCCGAATTGGTTTTCACGAAAGTGAAAGGAATTCAAAAAGATAATATGACTGTTGATATTGAGAGTTTTATAGCTGTAAAAGGCTTAAAAGCATTAGGAAATCAATTGACAACTGATAAATTAAAGCAAGTTAATTTATTGGAATCATTACCCTATGAAGCTCCAATAGAAGTTGTTCCCGAAGATTTAGAAGTAGATGGCGATACTGATATTTCTGATGAAGACATTCAACTAGAGGACGATGGGCAAATTACATTATTCTAAAGTTTTAAAAAAATAGCTTTATTTTTCATTTCGACGAAGGAGAAATCACATATGTTGCTCTCATTATGTGATTTGCTTCGCCTGTTCGAGTAAAGCTCTCGGGGCTCCTTCGTCGAAAGGACAAAATTAAATGTAATAATACAAGTAAAGGAAAACCAGAATCGTTTTTATTTAAACAATTGGAGTAACGTAATTTCTTTTTTCTCTCTTAACTTCTTTAGAATTTTCAAAAAAGCAATAGCAGTTATAAAAGCATCTCCCATTGCTGTATGTCTGTCTTTTTTTGAAATATCAAATTTATCGGCAAGATCGTCTAAAGTATAATTGTCTTTGCGTTCAAAAAGAGGCGAAACTAATAAGGTCTTTTTATACAACACCGCAGTATCTAAAGTTTTGTTTTTTAATATTGGAAAACCATTTCTTTCTAATGCCTTATTGATCATAGTAATGTCAAAAATTGTATGGTGAGCCACGATGATTGAATCGCCTAAAAAGGTCAAAAACTGCTCTAAAGCTTCTAATTCATTGGGGCGATCTAGGACGGATTCTCTTAGAATTCCATGGATTTTTGCAGTTGCCTGATTGTAATGTTCCTGTTGAATATAAATTTCAAAACTATTGGGAATGTTAATCTGGCCATTTTGTAAGCTAACGGCTCCAATACTAAGTATTCGATCATTTTCATAATCAAAACCTGTAGCTTCAGTATCTAAAACCACAAAACGTGTCGAATCAATAGTACCTAATAATTGCTCGTCTACTATTTTATCGGATTTACCCAAAATATCTAGTACTGCAACTTTGATTTTCTTAAAGATATTCATTATAGTAGGTTTGAAGCATTAAATCGTACAGTTATGATTTCTTGTAATTCCTTAATGGTTTTAAAAGTATTTTTTAGCTTTATTTTTTCCATTTTAGTTAGCGAATCCAAAGCAATATACTGACCAGAATCATGGTGCAAAAGTCCTTGTTTAGTTCTAAACTTCAATAATACTTTATAGGAATAGGCACAGGCCAAATACAACTCGCTGTTTTGAGGTTCTAATTCGGCCAATTTCTCGAAACGTTCCGAAGTATTGCTAATAGATTTTACCGAATGAGAGAGAATCAGAACTCTCGCAGCATCGGCAAGTGGCATTAAAGCACGATTTTTTATATTGAAAAAATCTTTATTAGCACCGTCTTGTTCCAATAAAAATTGTCTAAAAAAACCAGTAGGCGAGGGGCTTTGTAGCGCTCCACTAACTAAATGTATATAAAAAACAGGATTTGCTTTTACATCTTCGAAAATATAATCCGAAAGATTACTGACAAGATCAGGATCACCATAAGATAAGCTGTAATCAAAAAATATAAACGACAATAAAACTTCATTTTTCCCGGGATTAGTAATCCAATGGTGAACCGTACTTTTCCATTCGCTAAGGCTTAAGCACCATTTCGGATTAGAAGCCATCATTTCGGCAGGACAATAATCATACCCAATATCGAATAGTCCTTTATTAATATGGGTTGCCAAGGCCAAAAAGTATTCTTTAGTAACGGTTTCTAATGCTGCGGGAACATTTTCATAAACCAAAGCGTTATCTTGGTCGGTTTGTAATAATTGCTCACTTCTTCCTTGACTTCCTAATGCCAACCAAGAGAATTTGACAGGCGGAGGCGTTTCCATTTTGGTTAAAGCAATTGTGATGACTTGCTTAATACAGGCATCATTCAATTCGGTAATTATTTTTGAAGTCAGCGTCATAGGGATATTTTCATCTAAATATCCTTGTAACAACTGCATAATATTGGCTCGAATTGGCTTTATGTTTTTATATTTCTTTGCTCTTTTTACCGCTTTTATCAATACAGCTGGATTATTTCCAAGCGAAACCATAACGTCGTGTTTAGATAACATTCCCACAGCTTTCGAATTGATTGTCCCGTCTTTTGTTATACATAAATGGCTTACATCGCTTTTCATCATCGCCATTTGAGCCTGAGTAATAGTCAGCTTTTTAGGATAAGTAATAACGGGAGAAGTCATTATTTCGGCAGCAGTGGCGGTAATAGGAAATTCTCCGGTTACAATTTTGTTCCTCAAATCCTTATCAGTTATAATCCCAATAGGAAGTGTTTCTTCGACAACGAGAATGGCACCAACATTTTTTTTGATCATAATTTCAGCAATTTCTTTTGCTGAAGTTGTTGAAGAGCAACTAATTAATTTTTTCGAATATTTTACTGGCTGTAAGTCTAATAATTTTATATCCGTATCCAAGGCTTCTTCACCATACAGTTTACCCCTATGACTTTTCGAATACGGATTGAGCGTATTCGAGGCAAAGCTTTCTATTAGAAAATTTCCCACAGCACGGTTTTCTAAAGCATAAGGTCTAAAAATGTTTATTGGAATAGCATAAAGAATGGTTTCTTCATGAGTTCTAGCTTCCATTTTATAGTTTTCATTGGCAATAAGTGGTCGAAGTCCAAAAATATCGCCTTCATCGCATATATCCAAAATATCGTTTTGTTGGCTTGTTTTAAGCGCAACGGCACCTTTGTGAACAACGTAAAAACTGTTGTGTGTTTCTTCATTTTCGGTAAATATGACACTATCCTTTTCTTTGTAAATGATGGATATTTGACTAGAAATGAGTTCGAGATCTTTTTGGTTTAAAAAGCTAAAAGGAGGGAAGTTCTTCAAAAAATCGGCAACTCTATGGGAGATAGTGTTTTTCATGATACTTTTTTATTGCAACTAAAGTTGTTGTTTTTTAAATAAAAAAAGCCCCATTAAGGAGCTTTTCAATATGATATTTTATTTCTTTTTCTTGTCCATTTTCATATTCAAAACCTCCACTAAAAGTGAGAAGGAAATGGCAAAATACAAATAGCCTTTTGGCACCGGAGTTACCTGGTTTCCAAAGATTAAAGCATTCGATAAATGGGCACTTTCAGTGATTAGCATAAAGCCAATAAGGATTAAAAAAGACAATCCCAGAATTTGAATCGATGGGTTTTTGTTGACAAAAGTACCAACAGGAACGGCGAATTGCATCATTATTAATACCGAAATTATCACGGCAGCAATCATAATATACAAAGCACCAGCATCACCATTTGTCATTCCTACAGCGGTTAGAATACTGTCGAAAGAAAAAACCAAGTCAATCAAAATGATTTGAACAATAACACTTTTAAATGATTTTGTAGCCGAATGTTTCATTTCCTTTTCTTCTTCGCCTTTTAAATCTACTTTTTCGTGAATTTCTTTCGTGCTTTTATAAATCAAAAATAAACCACCACCTAGAAGAATAATACTTTGTCCCGAAACTTGGGCGTTAAACCAACTAAAATCAATAGAAAACCAAGGTTCTTTCATAGCGATGAGGTATGAAATTCCCATAAGAAGCGCAATTCGCATGAACATAGCAAGAAACATTCCCAATTTTGTAGCTTTCTTGCGTTGTTCTACCGGTAATTTTCCTGTAGCAATCGATATGAAAATAATATTGTCTATTCCCAGAACAATTTCCAGGAAAGTCAATGTTAATAAGGCAATCCAAGCATCTGGGTTCAAAAAAACTTCCATTTTTATTTAGTTATGGGTTGTAAGATAAAGGTAATGAGTTATTGCGTGGAGTTGCCAAGCACGAAGCAAAGTAATCTGTTATCTGAAATCGGTTACCTGCTACCTGAAATCTTAAAAACAGTTCCGCGTTGTTTTGCATCGCTGCCCACGATTCCAAATTCAAAAGTATAGGAATTTTTTGAAGTAGTCAAAATTTTCATGTTAATTGCCTTTTTTTCCTCTATATTCTTCGGATGAATTTTCCTTAATATATACTCGCAATCGCTAACCCATCTTATTCGGGAAGTATCAGTTTTACCTTCGTAAGTTTCAATTTCGATGCTGTCATTTCGTTCGAAAAGGGTAGTTTTTTTTACACCATTTACGGTATAATCAAATTTGAATTTACCAGTTTTAAAGTCTTTGAAATTGTGCTCCACATTATAACACGACATTAGTGACAGTAGAGGGAGGAGAAAGATTATTTTTTTCATTTTATTTCGGTTTTGGCTCCTATCTCCTTTGCTTCGCCAGTTCGCTGTCGCTCGTGTGGAGAGGTTGGGGTGAGGATCACTCAATTTTAATATCATATTTGTCTAAAAGACCAACAATTCCTTGGGTCGAAAACTTCGCTTTACGCATCGGATTAAATTCAGGATCAATTTTATATTCGCGAGCCGTTAAAAAATCAACTCCCGCCAATTGAGTATCATTAAAAATCGCTCCGGCTAAATTAGTGTTTTCAAAAACCGAATTCGTTAAGTTAGTTCCAATAAAAGAAACTTCTTTCATCGAGCAAGAATTAAACTTTGTTTTCGGCATTTTCTTATTGGCAAAAGACGAATAGTCCAAAACACAATCGTCGAAACTCACGCTAAACAAGAAATCTGTGCAAGAACCAAATTGAATTCCGAGTAATTTGCAATCTTTGAAATGTACCGTTTTCAGACTAGTTCCGGCTAATTGCGTCATCGATAAATTACAATCGATGAACTCACAATCCATAAAAGTATTGTTCGAAAAATCGCTATTCGAAAAATCACAGTTCTTGAATACGCAATCTTCAAATTCTCTATAATTGACTTTTTTGTCGATATAATTAACTTTTTCGAAAGTTTTATTGGTATGTAGTAGGTTTTCCATTAATCGTTAAATAAGCTTCTCATTAAAGTTTTCAAACCTAAAATCATCAAATAGATGCCTGCGCCGCAAATGCAAATCCCGATTGCCAAAACCAAATAATGCCAACTATTTTGCTTGTTGAGAAACGCATTATGAATCAATGCTGGACCGATAAAAAGCAAAGGCAAAGCGCCAGATAAATATTTAACTCCTTTGGATAAAAGTTCTTTGTTAGTTGCCATAATTTAATAATTAAAATTCATAATCTACACAATATCTCAACTCTCTGATTTTGCCAATCCATTCGGCAACAACATTATGTGTTGGATGATTTTGGTATTTTTCCAATGCCTCAAAAGTTTCAAAATAGGAATGTAAAACAGCATCAAAGTTTGAATATTCACTTTCAATATTTATTCCTACTCGTATTTCAACTATTTCAGGAATATCTTTTTTTAAACTTTCGAGTCGCTCTTTTAGAATAATTACATTTTCGACTTTGCTTTTTCCTTCTGCAAAGTCCTTTAATTTCCACATTACAATATGATGAATCATCGTTGTTTATTTTTTATAATTATCAACTGCTTTGCGTACGCTTCCGTATTTTGCAAGTAATTCAGCGGCTTCTTCATAGGATACTGGAATTTCTCCCATAATCATTTTCACGCCACGATCTACAAGTTTGCTGTTGCTCAATTGCATATCGACCATTTTGTTGCCTTTCACTTTCCCGAGTTGAATCATGGTGGCTGTCGAAATCATGTTGAGCACTAATTTTTGTGCGGTTCCAGCTTTCATTCGGGAACTTCCGGTTACAAATTCGGGACCCACGACAACGTCAATTGGGAATTTTGCTGTTTTCGAAAGTGGACTTTCGGCATTGCAAGAAATACTTCCGGTAATTATGTTTTTTTCATTGCAAGCTTTCAAACCTCCAATGACATAAGGCGTCGTTCCCGAAGCGGCAATCCCAACAACAACATCATTCTCGGTGATATTGTGTTCTTGTAAGTCAATCCAAGCTTGGTTGGCATCGTCTTCGGCATTTTCTACCGCTCTGCGAATCGCTTTATCGCCACC
>CANBWX010000092.1 GCA_947373225.1 Flavobacteriaceae bacterium
TGAAGGTCGTGAGTACCAAGATGAACTAGGGCTTAATGTTTATCCATTTAAATACAGAACTTATGACCCAGCTTTAGGCAGATTTTGGTCTATTGACCCAGTTGCAGAAAACTATGTATATAATGGCGTTTATAACTTTGCAGAAAACAGAGTTGTTGAATCAATAGACCTTGAGGGTAAAGAATCTTGGTTTACTCAAGATGGAAGTTTAGCTACTAAAGCTGGTCCGTATACATCACAAGCAAGGCAAAAGTTAAATTTATACAGTCCATCTGAAGTTCAGCAAATGAAAGCCCAACGGGCGAACAATACTGGTCCGATGCTTTCTCAAGACAATAAAAGTCATGAACAAAGAAAAAATCAAGAGAGACTTGCTAAAACAATTCCTACTAGCACACCAAGTAAAGAAAGTACTTCAAAAACAAGTGTAACAGAAAAAATAGGAGAAGCAGCAAAAGGAGTTTCAGAGGTTGCAGAAAAAACAAGCACTACAACAAAAGTTGCAGCTGTTGCAATAGGAATAGGGAGTGCTTTAACAGGGCAACCCGAAGGAGTTTTTGCAGCAGTAGAATTGTTTGAAGCAGGAGCGAAAATAGGTACAGTTGGACAAATAGCAAAAGCTGTCTCTTTGAAAGCCGAAGGAGATAATACAGGTGCAGCATTAGAACTTGGTAGTATTGGTGTAGGTTATGTTGCAGGAGAATGGGCAAAATCAATACCAGGCGTAAGTGATGTTACAAAAGCAACTGCAAAAACAGCAGCAGAAGCGGCAATAGAAACAGGAAAAGAGACTGTAAAAGAAAAATTAGAAAAGAATTAATATGGATAAATCTCACGATATAATTATAGGTGTTTTATTGATTTTTTTTGGAATAGGTGTGATTTGGTATGTTTCAAAAAGACCACCATCATATCCACTAACTAGCGTTCCTTTTAAAGGTTATGCGTTTGGAGTTGGCTGTATTATATTCGGTATAATTTATATTTTAGATGGATTACATCTATGGTGTAAATTCCAGTGATATTGACCACCCAATCCCGATCGCGCTGATATGCAGTAAATTTCTCGCTAACGGATAGCGCAGAATTGCATTCTGTGCCTACAAAGTTGAGCAAGCAAAACAAGTCAAGAAACAAGAAACCCCCGCTCCCGCACGAATCCTTTCGTGTGGTAGTTTGTTGTAAAAGCTAGATTTTTTTATATTTGAGGGGTTTTGTGATAAATGGTTTGATAATTCTATAAATTTATCTTTATTGTGTCCACACGAAAGGATTCGTGCGGGAGCGGGGGAAGTGGATCAACAACAAATACAACTTATTACGACTCATCAACTGATAAAATACTTGGAACAACATATGAACACAATTAAAAGACAAATTATTTTTTATATGATACATATTTTTTTATTACTATTGTTTTCTTATTTTCATAAATATCATCTCAACAGTTATATAAAATATCTAAACTATTTAATATATATACTTACATTTTATTTTGCTTCAACTGTTAAAAAAACGAGTTTAAAGCAATTTATTATTATTGAACTGTTAATGGTAATAATTATTTTTGCAAATGTATTTTTCTAAATAGTCATTCCGATGGCTCCCTCGCCCCCGACGTCCTAGATATGCAGTAAATATCTCGCTAACAGATAGCGGAATTGCACCCGATCACGCTGATATGCAGTAAATATCTCGTGTACGGCTAGCGCGGAAATCTTTTCCGTGCCCTCAAACGAGAGCAAGCAAAAACAAGTCAATAAACAAAAACCTCGCAGGATTTGTGAGGTTTTTTCATTTTCAGGCACCAAATTAAATTTCGTTCGTATGTATTTTTTATTGTATTTTTCAAAATATAAATAAGTACAAGTATTTATAGTGAAAATTTACATTTTTTAAAATCCTATAATGAAAATAAAACCAACCCAAGTTATTTCGTTCTCTTTGTTTTTAATTACGCTTGCCGTAAATGTATCTATGCCGCTTTTTCGACCATATGCCGCTATAGCAGGTTTTAGCAACGGACAAACGTCATTGGTTTTGGCAACTTATATTTTAGGAATGTTGCCGTGTTATGTTTTTTTAGGTGGTATTTCAGATAAAATTGGCAGAAAACCGGTATTGATTTTTAGTTTGTTTTTAGCACTTTTTTCTAATGTGACGATTACGGTTTGCCCGACGATTTATGCACTAATTCTCGCTCGGTTTTTTCAAGGAGTAGGCTTGGGACTCAGTATGGGAACCGGAACAGCCTATATTGCAGAACTACTTTCGGAGGATTCATTTGCGGCTACTCGCGCTGCCAATGCTACTTCTTTGTCAACCGCATTTGGTTTTAGTGGTGGAGCATTTATGACTAGTATTGCGTTATTAATTCATTTCTCCTATTTGCCATTTACCTATTATATTGCCATTGCCATTACATTAATTGGAATTATTCTTTCTTTTTTTCTTCCAAAGCTTCCGCCAATTGGAGGCTCGGTATTGCGGCTTCCGTATTTCCCGAAAGGTTCTTTTCCTGTCAATCTTTCTATAGCAATATGCTGGGCAACTACAGGAGTTGTGATTTCTATTATCCCTACTCAATTGGCAAAATTTGAATTGACAGCCTATGCCGGTTTTTGTTTGGTACTTATTAATTGGACAGGTGCTTTTTTGCAACCGTTTATCCGATCTCGATTTAAGCCAATTACGAGTCTTAAATTAGGTTTTGCACTAATTCCTATTGGTTTCGGATTAGTCGTTTTAGGGTCATATTACGGGGTTTTGGCTGTTGTTTTATTTGGAACTGCGATTATTGGTTCTGCTGCTTATGGTTTTAGTTATCAAGGCGGATTGTCAATTATAGCTACTCTTGCAGGAAATCAACGCGCGCGAGCGGTTGCTGGTTATATGTTTTATGGTTACATAGGATTTGGAATTCCAGCCGTTTTTTTGGGTTATTTGGCAGATGTTTTTGGAATTATGTATGCGCTTGTTTTCTTTGAAATTGTAATTATTCTCTCTAGTTTATATTTATTTCTAACATTCGAAAAGAAAAAAATAGAGTAACATGTATAAAAAAAAGCCTCGCAAATTTGCAAGGCTTTCTGATTTTGGGATTCAATAAATTATGCTGCTTTTTTAGCAATTGCAGTTTTTACAGCTTTAGTCACTTTACCTGCACAAAATTTACGTGTCATTTGTGTAGTTGCCATACCGCATGAGCTACATTTTCCTGCTTTTGTTCCTGATGCTTTCATGCAATGTTCGCAGTAGTAAGTACCTAATTGTACTTTTTCACCTTGGCATTTAGAACATTTTCCTTCTGCTTTCTCAATGTTGAAACATTTTGTACAAGCATAAGCAGCTGGGTTTGCTACTTGTTTTGTTTTTGCAACTGTATTTGCAACAGCTGCTTTCGCTGATGTAACAGGAGCTGATTGTGTTGCTTGTGTTGCGGTTTTTGCAACTGTAGCTTTTGCAGCATCTTTCGCAGCCGAAGTTAATGATGTTGCAGTTTGAGCATTCATCATTGTTGAGAATACTGCTAAAACGAGAACTAATAAGATTTTTTTCATTTTAAAATTGTTTTTTGTTCTAACAAATATAATACGATATAGCTGACATTTTGCAGTTTAATAAAACTTTAACTTTATTGGGTAAAATCTTACGTTATTAAAAAAGATGTTTTTGGGTTATTTTTTTTAAAACACTAATACATGTTATCAAGAATTCTTTTAGATAAAAATATAACTACAACCCCGAAAGTAGTGATTTTTTTATGCTTATTTTTAGTAGCTTTGTTAGTATAGGAAAGTAGGTTTTAATTTCTTGCTTTCGAGAATTAGGATAATAACGAACCAATTATAAACCAAATCTAATTTACTAAAGATGGCAGAGAATTATTTTAAAAAATACCCAAACGCAGAAGGTTTTTTCAATGAATATGGTGGTGCATTTATTCCGCCAGTATTGGAGGCCGAAATGAAAAAAATCAGTGATGCTTATCATACGATAAGTAAATCTCATAATTTTATTTCTGAACTTCGAAGCATTCGGAAACATTATCAAGGTCGACCAACGCCAGTTTATTTTTGTAACCGTCTTTCGGAGAAATATGGTGCAAGAATCTACTTGAAACGAGAAGATTTGAATCACACTGGTGCTCATAAACTAAACCATTGTATGGGTGAAGCACTTTTGGCAAAATTCTTAGGAAAGAAAAAACTAATTGCCGAAACTGGCGCAGGACAGCACGGTGTGGCTCTGGCTACGGCGGCGGCTTATTTTGGCTTGGAATGTGAAATACACATGGGCGAAGTAGATATGGCAAAAGAGCATCCCAATGTGGTGCGAATGCAAATTCTTGGCGCAACGGTAGTACCAGTTTCTCATGGATTGAAAACATTGAAAGAAGCTGTCGATTCGGCTTTTGGTGCTTATATGCAAGATCCGATCAACTCGATTTATTGTATTGGTTCTGTTGTAGGACCGCATCCTTTCCCGATGATGGTTCGTGATTTTCAACGCGTCGTTGGTATCGAAGCCAAAGAACAGTTTTTCGAAATGACTGGCGAATTGCCTGATAAAGTTGTTGCTTGCGTAGGTGGAGGAAGTAATGCAATGGGAATTTTTTCAGCCTTTTTACATGATGAAGAATGTGAATTATATGGTGTAGAACCAGGTGGTCTTTCGCTGAACCTTGGCGAACATGCCGCAACAATGACATTAGGAAAACCGGGAATGATTCACGGATTTAAGTGTTATGTTTTGCAAGACGAAAACGGAGAGCCATCGCCAGTGTATTCTGTAGCAAGCGGATTAGATTATCCGGGAGTTGGTCCTGAACATTCGATGTTGAAAGACTTGGGAAAAGTGAATTACGTTTCTATTAATGATAAAGAATGTATCGATGCGTTTTATGAATTAAGCCGATTAGAAGGTATTATTCCTGCGCTCGAAAGTTCTCATGCCGTGGCTTATGCCTTGAAATTAGCGCAGCAAGAACCTCAAAAATCTATTCTTGTGAATCTTAGCGGACGTGGAGATAAAGATATTGACTTTGTACTCGAAAAATATGGACTTCCAGAAAACCGTAAGGATATTTAATTGAAATTAAACGTCTTTTAAATTAAAGAGCCACTCAGTCGAGTGGTTTTTTGTTTTTAGTTAATTTAAAAATAATTTTCCAAAATGAGGAAACCCGTAAGGAATTGATTTTTATTGAAGCTAATTTTGCAAAAATTAAACTTTAGGCATAATGATAAATAGTAGTTTCAAAAATATATCTTTAGTTAAGAACGGTATAGTTTTAAGTTTTAATCTGCTGTACAAAAAGAAATTTCATTTTCCGAAATAGATAAAATTTATATCTCGGTAAATAAAATATCACCACTTTATGTGTTTTTATTTATTATTATTTCTTTGATCGTTATGTGTTTCTCATTTTGGTTTTTGGATTTTGATCTGATTTTATTTTCACCTCTATTGTTAATCTTTTTTGGATCAGTAAAATTGAATAATTATAAAAGTTATGGAATGACAATAAGGCTAAAAAATGGTGACTTTTTAGAGCAAGAGGTTCCGTTAAAATTAAGATACGAAGCTATAGATTTTGTAAGTAGAATTCGTAAAGAGCTTCTATAATAATGTAAATTGAAGTTAAAGCATTGGTTTTTAACACCTACTTGCTTTTCTATCAGAACAATCTTGATAATTTTAAAATGAAATTCAACATTTAAAAAAATCTAAAATTTACCTCTAAAATTATACAATTGAATTGCTATATTTGCACCAGTTTTAAAAAAGCAAATAAAATCCGAATTGAATACAATATCAAATACAATTTCCATAAAATCTATATACACTGATTTCAAAGCAATTACTAAGGCTGGGCTAGCTATTAGTGTTGTTTTTTCGTCTATAGCCGGTTTTATGCTAGGTATTCCAGATTTTCATTCTTTGGATTGGATGGTCTTATTTAAACTCGCAATTGGTGGTTATTGCATGGTGGGTGCTTCAAATGCGTACAATCAAGTTATCGAAAAAGACCTTGATGCTTTGATGGATAGAACTAAAAATCGTCCAGTTCCCGCAGGAAGAATGTCGCCTAATTTGGCTTTAGTTATCGCCAGTATTCTTACGATTGTTGGGATTGCATTACTTTATACCATTAATCCAAAAACAGCAATGTTTGGTGCAATTTCAATATTTTTATATACAAGTGTTTATACGCCATTAAAAACAATGACTTCATTGTCGGTTTTTGTTGGTGCTTTCCCAGGAGCTATTCCGTTTATGTTGGGATGGGTTGCTGCCACAGGAAATTTCGGAATTGAAGCAGGAACATTATTCTTAATTCAGTTTTTCTGGCAATTTCCTCATTTTTGGGCAATTGGTTGGTTTTTATTTGAAGACTACGAAAAAGCAGGATTCTTCATGTTGCCTACAGGTAAAAAAGATAAAGGAACAGCATTACAAATTATTTTATACACTGTTTGGCTAATTATTGCTTCGCTTTTACCAGCTTTGGGTTATACAGGGCAATTATTTATTTCGCATATTGCTGCCTTTTTAGTATTTTTGCTCGGACTTTGGATGCTTTATTATTCAGTACGTTTATACAAACTAAGAAGTGCAAAGGCCGCAAGAACCTTGATGCTTGTTAGTGTTTCTTACATTACATTATTGCAGTTAATTTATATATTTGACAAATTTTTAAGATAGTTATGGAAATGACAATGACGACCGAGGAACACAAATCAAGGACAGCAAGATCATATAAATTGTTGTTATTGTTCGCAATGATTAGCATGGTTATGATGTTTGCGGGACTTACAAGTGCTTTTGTAGTGAGTAAATCTAGGGCAGATTGGTTGAAAGATTTTCAATTACCAACAGCTTTTTATTTCAGCACCATAGTAATTATAGGATGTAGCGTAACTTTTCATTTGGCGAAAAAAGCAATTCAAAAAGACAATCAAAGTGCAACAACAGCTTTTCTTTTGGGAACATTAGCATTAGGAGTTTTGTTTGTAATCTTACAATTTGTGGGTTTTGGTCAAATTGTGGCAAATGGCTATTATTTCACTGGTGCCGAAAGTTCAATCACGACAACATTCCTTTATATTGTTACGGTTGTACACTTGATTCACCTTGCTGGAGGATTAATTTCACTTTTAATTATTATTTTTAATCAATTTAAACACAAATACAATTCATCTCAAATCCTTGGTATTGAGTTAGGTGCAATGTACTGGCACTTTCTTGATTTGTTGTGGGTTTATTTATTTTTATTTTTATTTTTCTTTAAATAAGAAAAAATTGTAGATTTGGGAACTTTTTAACGAATGATTTTTTATGGGAACAGTTACTACTGAAAATAGTGTAGGAAAAACTTGGGATGGCGGAAATGAGCCAATGGGAGCCAGTTATGGTAAATTAATGATGTGGTTTTTTATCGTATCAGATGCTTTAACATTTTCGGGATTTCTAGCAGCTTATGGTTTTTCAAGATTTAAATTTATTGAAACTTGGCCTTTGGCCGATGAAGTGTTTACGCACTTTCCATTTATGCACGGTGTTTCTGCACCAATGTATTATGTAGCATTTATGACTTTTATTTTGATTTTTTCATCCGTAACAATGGTACTTGCCGTTGATGCTGGACATCAATTAGATAAAAAGAAAGTAACCATTTATTTGTTTTTGACGATAATTGGAGGTTTGATCTTCGTAGGTTCACAAGCTTGGGAATGGAAAAATTTCATCAAAGGGGAATATGGCGCTATTGAAACAAAAGGCGGAAGCTTACTTCAGTTTGTTGATAAAGACGGAAAACGAGTAGCAATAGCTGAATTTGCAGCGACATTGCCTGTAGAAAGAGAACAATTAACACGTAATAAAGGAAGATGGTTTATGGAAGAAGCTACTTTGCCTACTTATTCAGTAGAACAAGTTCAAGCTGGTTTCAAAGCACATCCTGATTTATTGATTAGAACTGAGGTTATCAATGCTCAAAAACACAAAACAATTCTTTCTAGAAAAGAATCAGAAATGCGTTTGACTCAAGCAACTGTTGTTGTTGAAGGTGCTAACTTAACAAGAAATGAGTATGGAAGTAAATTGTTTGCTGATTTCTTTTTCTTCATAACAGGTTTCCACGGTTTCCACGTTTTCTCAGGTGTAATTATAAATATAATTATATTTTTTAATGTATTACTTGGAACTTACGAGAAAAGAAAAAGTTATGAAATGGTAGAAAAAGTTGGACTATATTGGCACTTTGTCGATTTAGTTTGGGTATTTGTATTCACAGTTTTCTATCTAGTTTAATTTACAAAAAGTTATAATTATGTCACACGAACACGTTTCTAACGCAAAAAGAATTTGGACTGTTTTTGGTCTTTTATCTGTAATAACAATAGTTGAGGTTATCTTTGGTATTATTAAACCGGAACCTTTATACTTAAATAGTTTCCTAGGATTGTCCCTATTAAACTGGATATTCATTATTTTGACATTAGTAAAAGCATACTTTATTGTATTTGCTTTTATGCACATGGAAGGGGAAAAAAAGACTTTGCAAAATTCGGTTATTTATCCTGTAATCTTCTTGGTAATTTATTTGCTTTTCATTCTTTTGACAGAAGGGAATTACATTTATGGGGTTTTTAAATTTTCTACAATTAAGTGGAATTTTTAACAAGATATTAATTCAAAAAAAGGGTGCGCATTGCGTGCCTTTTTTTATTTTTGTACTTTAGATTTTGCAACAGTCATGAAAAAAAATATTGTCCTTTTTATCCTTTTTGTTTTACCCATTGTTGCTTATCTTTTTTTTGCATCAGGAATAAATAGTTTTACAAAATTGCCAGTAATCACTCCGAAAGTTGCTGATTTTGGTAATTGGAAATCCTTGAAAAATGAAAAAGTTTCTTTGAATGGTAAAATTACAATTCTTGGTTTTTCGGGTTCTAATCTTTTAAAAAATCGAGGAAATTTTTTCAATTTAAACGAAAAAATCTATCAGCAATATCACACTTTCAAAGATTTACAATTTGTGGTACTATGTCCTTTAGGAACAGAAACGGAAGCCCAAAAGATCATTGATGCTTTAAGTGCTTTTACCGATGTTTCTCAATGGCATTTTGTTTTCACAACGCCCGAGCAAATAACGACTTATTATAATCAGTTGAAACTTGTTGGGAAATTAGATGTAGATTTGGGAACTCCTAATGTTTATATTATTGACAAAGGAAGAAATTTGAGAGGAAGAAAAGAGAAAAAAGGATATAAAGAAGGATACAATACTTTTCATTTGGCTGATTTAAGCAACGAAATGTTAGATGATTTTAAAGTTATTCTCTATGAATACCGCGCTGCTCTCAAGAAAAACAACAATGCTACAAAAGAACTTTAATCTTTAGAAATAATGCTTAAAAACAAATCATATATCGGGATTTCATTTATTATTCTTGTCTTCGGAATTTACGCTATTCCAAAGATAATTGACAGATTTCAAAATAATGAAATTGTAAAAGGAGATCGTTTAGACAAAGTTTCTAATTCTTCAAAAGATAACGGAACATTGAATATAATGGGTTTGGCCCCAAAATTTGAATTGTTAAATCAAGATAATCTAAAGATTAACAACCAGACATATAAAGACAAAGTCTATGTTTTAGAGTTTTTCTTTACGACTTGTCCTTCTATTTGTCCGAAAATGAATATGAGCATGTTAGAACTTCAAAAGTCATTTTTTGGTAATCCAAACTTTGGTATTGTTTCTATTACTATCGATCCTGAACATGATACCGCTGCAGTTTTGAAAGATCATGCTAAATTATTGGGAGCTACATCCTCAAATTGGAATTTCTTGACGGGAGATAAAACGACTATTTATGATTTGGCAAATAAAGGGTTTAATGAATATGTAGGTGAAAATCATAAGGTAAAAGGCGGTTTTGAGCATTCTGGATTGTTTGCTTTGATTGATAAAAAAGGAAACATTCGATGCCGAAATGATAATTATGGAAATCCTATTTTATATTATGATGGTTTAGATAAAAGAGGTGTAAGAGATATTCAACAAGATATTGCAATTTTATTAAAAGAATAAAGATGGAAGACAATTCATTAGAACAAAAATTCAACAAGTATATCCTATTAGTTTCAATCGTAATACCAGTTGTAGTTGCTTTGCTTTTTAGCGTTAAACTAAAAGATTTTGGAATAAATGTAACGCCACTTTCTTTTTTGCCGCCTATTTACGCAACCATTAACGGAATCACAGCCGTGCTTTTAGTTGCCGCAGTATTGGCAATTAAAAACGGAAACAGAAGACTTCACGAACGATTGATGAAAACTGCCATTGCGCTTTCTCTATTGTTTTTAGTGATGTATGTGGCGTATCACATGACTTCGGAAGCTACTAAATTTGGTGGAGAAGGAATAATCAGACCTGTTTATTTTTTTATTTTGATATCGCATATTATTTTATCAATTGCCGTTATTCCTTTAGTCTTGATTACTTATGTACGCGCTTTGGCCAACAAATTCGACAGACATAAAAAAATAGCCAAAATTACATTCCCAATTTGGTTATATGTTGCTATTACTGGTGTTATTGTTTATTTAATGATCGCTCCTTATTATGTTC
>CANBWX010000093.1 GCA_947373225.1 Flavobacteriaceae bacterium
CAAAAGACGTTACTAATGGATAAGATAAATATTCTCATAATTGAAGACACAAAAGCCGAAAGTGATGCATTGGCAGATGTTCTTGTCAATAATGAATATAATATTGTTGGAATAGCTACTAATTATTCCGAAGCATTGACTTTGTTTTATCAGAATAAAGTAGATTTGGTTATAATTGATGTGTTCTTAAACGGACAACCCGAAGGAATTACTTTTGCAGAAACCATCACCATTACACCCAATGCAGCTAAACCATTTGTTTTTTTAACCAGTTCCAAAGACCGTCAAATTTTTGAAAGAGCCAAATTGACCAAACCTTTTAGTTTTCTGTTGAAGCCTTTTAACGAATTAGAAGTTTTATATGCTATTGAAATGGCTGTAGAGAAATTCTATGATCAAAACAAAGTGTTTGTTAGTGAAGATCAGGATACCGTTATTGGTAGTGGTTATTTATTTATAAAAAAGAAGAATACCTTAAAAAAAGTAGCGATTGACGATATAGTTTATATAGAAGTAGAAGAAAGATATTGTAACATTATAACACTAAATGAAAAATTTTTAGTTGGGCTTTCTTTAACCAAAATCACCACACTTTTAGATACCAATAAATTTGCAAGAACACATCGCAATTATATTGTAAACATAAATAGAATTGCTGAAATAATACTTGCGGATAATCTAATTGTTATGGAAGGGAATTATAAAATAACGTTAAGCGAAAAATATAAAGACATTATTCATAAGTTTAAGATATTAAAATAATTTCTACCTAAATGAAAATAAATCACTTCAAACATAATTGTGTTATCCGATAAACTGTGTAAGTAAAACAGAAATTTTCACCATTATAATTTTATCTTCGCATTTGCGTTTTAATATGCAGAATAGCTATTTATAAGTATGCAAAAGAATCTTTTATTTCTCTTTTTATTTTCGTTTTGCACCGTTTCATACGGTCAAATAGGAGGGAAGTATGTATATGAGTTTCTCAACTTGGTTACTTCGCCAAGACAAGCTGCTCTGGGCGGAAAAACGATAACAATTTATGATGATGATGTAAACCAAGCTAATTTTAATCCGGCAACGATAAATCCGGATATGGATAATCATTTGGCTGTAAATTATGGCAGTTATTTTGGTGAAGTAGCCTATGGAACAGCTTCTTATGCTTATACTTACGATCGACATTTGCAAACTTTTCAAGCCGGAATCAATTATGTAAATTACGGAAATTTTCAAGGTTATGACGAAAATGGTCAACCAACAACTTCCTTTACCGGAAGTGAAACGGCACTTTCCTTTGGATATTCTTATAATGTTCCTAATACCAGTCTTCATATAGGAGTTAATGGAAAAGTAATTTCATCAACACTTGAAACCTATAATTCATTTGGTGGTGCAATTGATCTCGGAGCTCTTTATATTGATGAAAGAAATGATGTAAATTGGGCTTTGGTTATCCGAAATATTGGAACACAGTTTACAACCTATTCTGGAACGAAAGAAGAGTTGCCTTTGGAAATTATGGCAGGCGTTTCACAACAATTAGAAAATGTTCCGCTTCGTTGGCATTTAACAATTGATAATTTACAGCAATGGAATATTACTGTTTCTAATCCTAACCGAGCCGTGTCATCACTTGATGGAACTACAACTCCTGAAAAAATATCGGCAATGAAAAATGCTTTGGAACATGTTATTTTTGGCTTAGAGCTTTTTCCTCAAAGAGCATTTAATCTTCGAATAGGATATAATTTTAGACGTGCCGAAGAATTACGAATAATGGATCAACGCAATTTCTCTGGAATGTCTGTTGGTTTTGGATTAAAATTTAACAAATTAAAATTCAATTATTCTTATTCGAGATATACATTGGCAGGAAATACGAGTTTATTTGGTTTAACCATTAACTTTCAGGAATAATCTATTAGAAATAGTACAACTTTAAATTTTAAACTTTGAGAAAAATCACCATTGCAATAGACGGATTTTCGTCGACAGGAAAAAGCACTTTGGCCAAAGAATTAGCCAAACACTTAGGTTATGCTTATGTTGATACTGGTGCCATGTATCGAGCAGTAGCATTATTTGCGATGCAAAAAGGATACATTAGTAATCCATTTTTTGATGTTCAATCGCTTATTTCAAGTTTGCCTTTTATAAAATTAGTTTTTAAATTTAATTCAGATTTGGGTTTTGCCGAAATGTATTTGAATGATGTAAATGTAGAAAAGGAAATACGAACTATCGAAGTTTCGAATTATGTGAGTAAAGTAGCCGAAATTCCTGATGTGCGATCAAAACTTGTTGAACAACAGCAGCAAATGGGAAAAAACAAAGGTATAGTTATGGATGGAAGGGATATTGGAACCGTTGTTTTTCCTGATGCAGAACTCAAAATATTCATGACTGCAAGCGCCAATACTCGTGCCCAACGACGTTATGATGAACTTATTCAAAAAGGAGATCAAGTCACTTTTGATGAGGTTTTAAAAAATGTAGAAGAGCGTGATTATATTGATACGCACCGGGAGGATTCTCCGCTTGTAAAAGCGGATAATGCTATAGAAATTGATAATTCCCATATTTCCAAAAAAGAACAATTTGAAATGGTATTAAAATTAATCAAGATAGATTAGTTCAAATTTTATTTCTATACCTATGAGCCTTGCAAAATTGCAAGGCTTTTTTTTGTTCTATGATTTTTTTAACTATTTAAATTATTAATTGATTTAAATGTATGTTTTATTTGTAAGTATTTTATAGTATAATTAAAATATTTTGTGTATTTTATCGATTAAATTATGTATTTAATCGATATTGTATGTAAATTTATGCAAGAATTAAAAACAAGTTCATTCAATAATAATCTTAAAGAAGTTTGCCCCACAATCTCTTTAAACTTAATGACCAAATATTATGAAAGCAAAATTACTCAAAGTATTATTGCTAATTGCAATTGTATTTACAATGAATTCCTGTTCTACAAACTCTACAGAAACTCCTGTAGTAGCAGTGACTTCAGCATTGAAAACGGTAAATTATGATTATTCTACAAACGAATTAGATGCAATGAATTTAATTAATGACTATAGAGCTAGCATTGGTTTAAAAACATTATCAAAAATTAATTATATTTCTGTAAAATCAGAAGAACATGATAACGATATGATAGCTGTTAATACGATTAGCCATGATGGTTTTGTTACTCGTTCTGAAGATATTATGAAGGTTTTAGGAGCTTCAAATGTTGGCGAAAATGTAGCTTTTAATTATTCTACTTCTCAAGCGGCTTTTACTGCATGGTTAAATAGTCCGGGTCATAAAGCGAATATTGAAGGTGATTATACAAATTTTGGAATGTCTATTCGATTAGATGCAGCTGGTAGAAAATATTACACAAATATTTTTGTAAAAATATAAATTTTTGTTTGGTTAATTTTAAGAAGCTGCCTTTTTGAGGCAGTTTTTTTTGGTTTATTTCTTTTAAATACTTTTTCAGGAAAAAAAATATTATAATATAAGAAATAATTTATAATATGTTTAGTATTGTGTATTTTGTCGATTAAATTGTGTTTTAAACGATTTTAATTGTACCTTTAAGTATCAAAAAAAAAGTTCTTCTAATTATAAACTTAAAGAAGTTTGCCCCACAATCTACTTTAAACTTAATACCTACTATTATGAAAGCAAAATTACTCTGTGTATTATTGCTTGTTGCAATGACCACAACAATGATTTCATGTTCTCCTGAAGCCCTAAATTCAGTGTCAACTACCAATGTAAGTTCAACCACTAAGATTGCAGAATATACCTATAATACATCAGAAATTGAGACTATGGCCTTGATTAATGATTATAGAGTAAGTATAGGTCTAAAAGCTTTGAAAGACATTAATTATATTTCTGTAAAAGCTGAAGAACATAATAATGATATGATAGCTGTAAACACTATTAGTCATGATGGTTTTGTTGCTCGTTCTGCAGATATAATGAAGGTTTTAGGAGCTGTAAATGTTGGTGAAAATGTAGCTTTTAATTATGCTACTTCACAAGCTGCTTTTACGGCATGGTTAAATAGTCCTGGTCACAAAGCAAACATTGAAGGTGATTATACCAATTTTGGAATGTCTATTCGATTAGACTCAGCTGGTAGAAAATATTATACCAATATCTTTGTAAAAATATAATTGAAATTCTTTAAATTGCTTTCATAATATAAAACTAAAACCCTTCGAAAGTCTTAACTTTTGAGGGGTTTTTTGTGTTCAAGGGGGATATAAGATACTTACAAAGCGGTAATCATAAATTCGCTTCGTCTATTGAGCTGATGTTCCTCTTCGGTGCATTCTACGCCTTTGGAGCATTTGTTTACAAGCATGGTTTTACCATACCTTTTCCAATAAGTCGATTTACTTTAACACCATTTTTGATTAACCAATTAATAGTCGATTTTGCTCTTCTATTCGATAACGCTTCGTTGTATTTTGCTGTTCCGCGACTATCGGTATGGGAACGAATATCTAATTTTATTAATGAATATTGGTTCATTGCATCCAATGTTTTTTCAAGATCCAAAGTGGCTTCAACTCTAATATCCGATTTGTCAAAGTCGGAATAATTCATTTGTATAAAAAAACCTCGAAAGTTAAACTTCCGAGGTTATTTATTTTAGGCCATTTTTTTTGTTAGAATATTATCTAAACTTAAAGCGATGTAATGATAAACTCACTTCGTCTATTTTGTTGATGTTCCTCTTCGGTACATTGTACGCCATCCGCACATTTGTTTACCAATTGTGTTTCGCCATATCCTTTACCAGTTAGTCGACTAGGATCAATTCCATTTGTTATTAGCCAATTTATTGTTGATTTTGCTCTTTTATCAGATAGGATTTCATTGTATTTGAATGTTTGTCTGCTATCGGTATGCGAACGTATATCAAGTTTCATTGTTGGATTTTGTTTTAAAACATCTAATATTTTTTCTAAATCTAATGCAGCTTCTTGTCTAATGTTAGATTTATCCAAGTCGAAATAAATCATTTTTATTCCAAAACATTTTCCTAAATCGTCACCAATAGCAACTTGACATTTTGCTTTTTCCAAAGAGATATCCAAATTAGTTTTTCCATTTGTTTTTTCAATGGTAATTCTTTGTTCTTTGGTTGTATAGTCTTGTTTTTCGGCTCTTACATTATATGTTTTTCCACATTCTACATTGAAAGTATAATTTCCACTTAAATCAGAAACGGTTGTGTTAATCAATTTAAATTCGTTGTCGAATAAGCTAATTTTTGTATCAGGTAGTATTTGTTTAGTACCCAAATCAGCTACATTTCCATTTAATACCTGCTCACATTTTAGTTTTCTTGTTTCCAAAAATTTATAAATATCATCATAACCTTGACCGCCATCTCTATTCGAAGTAAAAAATCCTCTTCTTGATTTTGTATCGATCAAATAGGCAAAATCATCTTTTGGTGAATTCACTCCGTCACCTACATTTTGAACTTCACCGAATGTACCGTCGGGATTAATTTTAGACACAAAAATATCTAAACCACCAAGACCAGGATGTCCATCAGAAGCAAAATAAAGTTCATTTTCGTCAGAAACGAAAGGAAAAGTTTCTTTGCCTTCGGTATTAATGGTTTTTCCTAAGTTTTCAGGAGTTCCAAAACTACCATCTTCATTTAGTTGTACTTTGAATAAATCAGATTGACCTAATGTTCCTGGCATGTCTGCTGCGAAATACATTGTTTTTTCATCTGGACTCAATGCTGGATGTGCTGTGCTGTATTGGTCACTGTCGAAAGGTAATTCAGTTACATTGACCCATTTGTTATTTTCATAACTAGCTTTGTATATTTTTATTAATGTGATTTTTTTTCCGTCTTTACCTTTCTTACCATCAAGATAGTTGTTTCGGGTAAAATACATTGTTTTTCCGTCTTTGGTAAAAACTGGAGTTGCTTCGTGAAATTTGGAATTAATAATTTTCGAAAATTTATCAATTTTGCTTGCTTTCATATCATCACTCAAGTCCGCAGTATACAAATTGGTAAAATATTGATTACTCCATTTGTGTTTTCTTTGACCTAAGCTTCCAGTATCTCTAGCCGATGCAAAAACGAGTTTGTTTTTATAAAAAGAGCTACCATAATCTGAATATTTAGAGTTGATTCCAGCATCTTCAACTTTGTATCTTCCAGAATTTGCCTTAATTATATCAAGATAATTTTTGTCTTTTTCAAAGAGATTTGCTCTATTGTCGTTTCCCGCTTTCTGATGAAATTTCTCCATCATTTCGTTTGCTTTATTATTTTCGCCAATAGATTTTAATGATTGAGCATAACGATAATAATATTCTGGTTCTAAGTCCAAAGTCATGGTAAACAATTCACCATACCATTTGGCAGCTTTATTCAAATCAGAATTAAAGTAATAAGAATTGCCTAATTTCTGAAACATATCAACTGATTTGTATCCTTTTTCGGCAACTTTTTCATAGGTTTTTATGGCGTCTATGTATGCATAGCTCTCATATTTTTTGTCAGCAACGGCAATTTTTGCTTTTTGTGAATAACCGTTAAATGAAAAAATACTGGCCATTGTTAGGTAAAGGAGGATTTGATTTCGCATAATGATTATTTTTTAGAAGAATCTTGGAGTTATGATTTTATCGATGTTGTTAAATACTTCATAGCGCAAGAATATTTCATGCGAACCTGAATTATAATTTTTTAAATAGGTTGTTTCCCTGTCATATCCATATCCAACATATAAACCATCTGATACTTGAAAACCAACCATGGCACTCAAAGCAGCACTCCATCTGTAAGCAATTCCAACCATGAATTTGTCATTAAACATAAAGTTTCCTGAAATGTCAACTTGAAGTGGTGCGCCTTGAACCATTTTCGAAAGTAGGGCAGGTTTGAATTTTACTGAATCTGACATATTGAAAACGTAACCAGCTATAAAATAGTAATTTATTTTTTGCTTGTAAATGGCTACTTCATTGTCATTGTATTGCTGCGTCTCTATAAAATTTGGAATAGAAAAACCAACATAAGCTTTATCCGAATGCAAATAAATACCTGCACCAATGTTTGGCGTAAACTTGTTATAATTTTGTAAACTTTCATCGGTTGCATCTACAGGATTTAATTTTGAGGCATCCAAATTAAAAAAACTACCAGTAGCCTTAACCCCGAAAGAGAGTTTATAGGTTTCCGAAGTAGGAATTGTATACGACAAATCAGCCGAGAAAGTATTGTTCTGTGTAGGGCCAATTTTGTCATTTATCAAGGATACTCCCAAACCTAGATTACTTCCGTTTAATGGTGTATTTATTGATAAGGTATTTGTTATTGGAGCACCATCTAAGCCAACCCATTGGGTACGATGCAAAGCGAATATACTCATAGCTCCTCTCGACCCTGCATAAGCAGGATTGATATTGATTGTGTTATACATGTATTGCGTAAATTGTGCATCTTGTTGAGCAAAACTTAAGATTCCAGTAAACATCAAAACGAATAATAGTATTTTTGTCTTCATTTAGGTTGTTGATTTAAACCTAGGAAATTTTTAAATTCCTAGGAGTTAGGTTTGAATTGGGTTTATCTAGTAAGGTATAAATACCCGTCTTTCTTATTAGTTTGTATTTTGCCATTGTTATCGAAAGAGGTATAATTTACGATGTAATAATAGGTTCCTGTTGGCAACCCAGATGATTGTTCTATTGTTGATCTACCTTGTGAAGTACCATCAAAAACATTGGTTCCATTATTATAGTTTTTAGTTTGATAAACCAAAACACCCCATCGGTTATAAATTTCTACTGAATTATCAGGATAACAGCTTATGTCTTCAATATTATCAATAACAAATACTGCATTTTTGTTATCTCCATTTGGAGAGAAAGCATTGTGAATTTTTACAACCCCACAAGCTAATACTTTACCCTCTTCAACACTCATATTTATCTGTATTATTAAAGGACAACTTCCATCATTGATTGTATATTCAAAAACATGATTACCAATCGAAACGCCTAGAGGTGTAAAAATACTTCCCTGTAAAGCTCCAGTATCATCCACATCTTTCCAAGTCCCATTTGTAGGTGTTCCTGCCGGCAACAAACTATTTAAATCTATTGTTGAAGAATCTGTATTATTGGCAGTGCTAGATACTGAAGTTCCTGAATTATTAATAGTTACATTAACTACTTGAATAAATTTTGATGGATTTCCACAAGTATCAGCCACATCCCATTGTCTTATTATTGAATAAGAAGTAGTTGTTTTATTTATAATATTTTCTGTATAAACAGCTGTTCCCACAGCCGAACAGTCATCAACAAATACTAAATCTGGTTTAGCGGGAATCGCATCACATTTCACATCAATACTAGCAGAAAATGGAGTAGTAGTAGTAGGACCTGTAATATCTTGAACATTTATCGTTTGTGATGCTGTAGAAGTATTTCCGCAAGCATCAGTAGCTGTCCAAGTTCTAGTTATAGAATAAGATCCTGTACATGCACCAGAAGTTTTTACGTCGACGAAAGTCAATGAAACAGTAGCATCTATATTATCAGTTGCGATAGCTTGAGCAAATACAGGTACTGCAGGACAACTAATTGTTGTAACACTTGGTAGATTATTAATTACGGGAGGAGTTCCATCTCCGTCTGTTATAATTACTTCAACAGTTGCATTACACCCTTTATTATCAGTAATAGTGAAGATATGCAATCCAGCATTTAATCCAGTTTGATTAGGAGTGATGATATAAGGAGCACTTCCTCCTACTGGTGTAATGACAACCGAACCAGTATTGCCACCAAAGCAAGATATATTAGTTTGCGAAGTCAATATACCTGTTGGTTGAGTTCCTGTTACATCGTAAATACAAGTTGTTGGGTTCCAAGTAGCCGTTTGGTAACATAATACCGTTGGAGCTGCAGGTTGTTCACCTGTTACATCATAAATACAAGTTGTTGGGTTCCAAGTAGCCGTTTGGTAACAAAGTACCGTTGGAGCTATTGGTTGTGTTCCTGTTACATCGTATTGACAAGTTGTAGCATTCCATGTTGCTGTTTGGTAACAAAGTACCGTTGGAGCTGTTGGTTGTGTTCCTGTTACATCGTAAATACAAGTTGTTGGGTTCCAAGTAGCTGTTTGGTAACACATTACAGTTGGAGCTGCAGGTTGTTCACCAGTTATATCATATTGACAAGTTGTTCCATTCCAAGTAGCTGTTTGGTAACATAATACCGTCGGTGCTGTTGGTTGTGTTCCTGTTACATCGTATTGACATGATGTTGGGTTCCAAGTAGCGGTTTGGTAACACAATACGGTTGGAGCTGCAGGTTGTTCGCCTGTTACATCGTAAATACAAGATGTAGGATTCCAAGTTGCCGTTTGGTAACATAATACCGTTGGTGCTGCTGGCTGAGTTCCTGTTACATCGTATTGACATGATGTTGGATTCCAAGTAGCCGTTTGGTAACATAATACCGTAGGTGCTGCTGGCTGAGTTCCTGTTACATCATATTGACAAGTTGTTCCATTCCAAGTAGCTGTTTGGTAACATAATACCGTCGGTGCTGTTGGTTGTGTTCCTGTTACATCGTAAATACAAGATGTAGGATTCCAAGTAGCCGTTTGGTAACATGCAACTGTTGGAGCTGCAGGTTGTTCACCAGTTATATCATATTGACAAGTTGTTCCATTCCAAGTAGCCGTTTGGTAACAAAGTACCGTTGGTGCTGTTGGTTGAGTTCCTGTTACATCGTATTGACATGATGTTGGGTTCCAAGTAGCCGTTTGGTAACATAATACCGTTGGTGCTGCAGGTTGTTCGCCTGTTACATCGTAAATACAAGATGTAGGATTCCAAGTTGCCGTTTGGTAACATGCAACTGTTGGAGCTGCAGGTTGTTCACCTGTTACATCGTAAATACAAGTTGTTGGATTCCAAGTAGCGGTTTGATAACACAATATAGTTGGAGCCGCAGGTTGTTCGCCTGTTACATCGTAAATACAAGATGTAGGATTCCAAGTAGCGGTTTGGTAACACAATACGGTTGGAGCTGCAGGTTGTTCGCCTGTTACATCGTAAATACAAGATGTAGGATTCCAAGTAGCCGTTTGGTAACAAAGTACCGTTGGAGCTGTTGGTTGTGTTCCAGTTACATCGTATTGACATGATGTTGGGTTCCAAGTAACCGTTTGGTAACATAATACCGTTGGAGCTGCAGGTTGTTCGCCTGTTACATCGTATTGACAAGTTGTAGCATTCCATGTTGCTGTTTGGTAACACAATACAGTTGGAGCTGCAGGTTGTTCACCAGTTATATCATATTGACAAGTTGCTCCATTCCAAGTAGCTGTTTGGTAACATAATACCGTCGGTGCTGTTGGTTGTGTTCCTGTTACATCGTATTGACATGATGTTGGGTTCCAAGTAGC
>CANBWX010000094.1 GCA_947373225.1 Flavobacteriaceae bacterium
CCAAAAATAGTGTCTAATGCTTGTTGACGAATCGCTCTTTCGGTTTTGGCAGTAATACCAATTCCTGTAGTTCCATCGTCTTTAAGTTCGTCTCGAATGTATCCTTTTTTCTTTAAATCTTCGATAAAATCATCGATGGTATAAGCCGAATCGGTAAGTTTATATTCCTTATCTAACTCCCGTAACCAATCTATTGCTTCATCAAAATCGCCCGAAGTATGGGTGATTAGTTCCTTGAAAATTCCAAAGAGTTTCTCAAACGGAGACTGAAATGGCGCTTCGTAGGTTTTGAAATAAAATCCTTTTTTTATGGTATTCTTCATAGAATTTAAAAGTACATTATTTTGAAAAGAACCAAAGCCAAACATATATTAATTTTTAGTTAAAAACCTTTTTATAAAATAAAATCAGGGTAAAAATTATCTTTAATTTAGACTAAATAAAAAAAGTTATCAACATAACATACTGACATTCAGTATTTATATATAAATTTAATACGTTATTAACCCAATAAATTATTTAAATTATGAAGAGAAGTATTTCAATTGTATTGTTGATGTCTATCTGCATCACATACGCACAAAAGAAAACAAATGGAACTATTTATGTTGAGCATCCTGCAATTACAACTGTAGAAGCCATGAATCAAGCATTTGTGAGTGGAGACACTGATAAAGTAGCCTCCTTTTTAGCCGATGATTTTAAAGCTTATGACGGGACAAGTATCAATAAGAATGATAAAGGAAGAGACAAACAATCCTTTTTAAAAAGTGTTAAGTTTTGGAAAGATAACATTGATTATTTGAGTATTTCTAGATCAAAAGGTGCTTATCCTGACGCTTTAGAATATAAAGGAGATGCTAACCAAAAAGATTTAATTTGGGTGCAAACTTGGGAAGATGTTAAAGGAGTCCACAACAAAACTGGAGTAAAAATAGACATGCCAGTACATCGTTTATATATTGTAGATAAAAACAATTTGATTAAAACAATTATTGACTATTCTAATGGTAGTATTGGCGAAGAAATTGGGCAAAGTTATACGGATAGGAAAAATGGAGAAATATACAATCATCACCAATACATCAATGATGTCAGAAAAATGATTTATGCCTTTGTAAATAAAGATTTTGACAAAGCTTACAGTTATTATGATGAAAATGTTAAGTTTAGGGATATAAATTCCCCTGATGAAAAAGGTATATCATTGGTAGAACAAAAAGAAAATGATAAAAAGCTATTAGAAAATTTTGAAATTACCAGTGTTGATATTAATGGTTATCCTGATTATTTGCATTATGAGTTAGGTGATACAAGAATAGTACAATCTTGGTGGACGTATAGATTAATTAGAAAATCAGATAAAAAAGTAATCAATTTACCTATTTTGTATATTGATGAATTTAATGATAAAGGCAAAATAACTTCAGAAATTTCTTACTATAGTGAAAAAGCATTAGAAGCAAAATAGTTTTTTTATTAAATTATATAACGAATTTATAGTTACACCGCCCCTAAAAAGCAATGTTTTTGGGGGCTTTTTTTATAAAAACACATCAAATACGAATCGTGGTTGAAATAAAACACGGATATTCTTAGGGACAACTAAACCATATTTTTCTTACAATAAAAAGAAATGAAGTAGCCTACTACAAATTAGAATTAGTAAAAAAAATGAAGCTAATTGCCAGTGCGACGCAACATTTCTAATAAAACGGAAAATTATTGGATGTAGCCGATTTGGCCTATATTATGGTATAAAAATATTTAACAACCGATTAAAACCGATCCTCATTATCCGAAATACCTTCTACTGGAGTATTTATTTTTTGATGTAATTGATTCAATAAAACTTGATAATGACTAATTTCCATCAAGTCCTCATCATCGTCTGAAAAATCAAGTAATTCATCAAGCATTTCACTCACTTCAACTAGTTTATTATTGGCTTCTTTGTTTTGTTTGCTTACAATCAAATCGATTATTTCTTGTACTTCTTTTTTTAAAGTACTAAACTTATCATTTTCCATAATTTTCTTATTTAGAATCTCCTGAAGCATTATTCTCGTTGAATTTCTTTACGATTAACTTCAACTTTTCTTTACGTAAAACTTTGGCAGCTTTTACTTTATCTTGCTCTTTATGCAATTTGTCGTTGTGCTTTTTGATATTTCTGTCGTTATTTCTTCCCATTATATTTCTCTTTTTATTTCGTCCAATGTTTTATTGGTGTATATTAATTCCTCTATTATTTGTCGACGCAAAACGTCTAAATCATCGTAATCGAAATATTTTGCCCAAGATGTTAAATTCAGCAAATTCCTAATTTGTTTAATCCTTTTTGTAGTTTCAAAACTCGTTCTTAAAACTGCTTTTTTATCGTAATTTGGATTATTTCTATGCTGATAATTGACGGTTTTCTGTTCGTATCTAGCCTCAATGTAATACAATTCCTCCTCAGCATTATCTGGATAAAATTGATCCCAAGCAGCAAAACCTAACTTTGTTTTAGACTCCGTCTCTGGTTCTAATGGTTCTAATCGCCACTTGCTATTAGCTAAACGCCCCCAGTGGTTGGATAATCGGTACATTCCGTTTTTGGTATAATAATAACTACTCCCCGATTTACTCTCGTATTGTACCGGCAATTTTTCAATGGCTTTACTATTTTCTTCATGGAAAACGCAAAAGGTTTTTTTGAAAGATTTGGGATTAGGTCGAAATGGTTTTTCCATCACACAAAGATAATCAGAAACTAAAGAAATATGCAAGTCAAATAATAATTGATTAACTTTGCAGCTTAGAATTACATTAAAACAAATTGATTATGACAAAGTCTTCACAAGAAAAAATGTTGCAAAAAGGAGTTTATACCGGAATAATGGAAAAGGATGAAAATAACAACTTTTTTTGTGGCGTATATTTATTAGATTATAAAATGGCAATCTCCAACCATAACATTGGCGATTGGATAACCATAAAATCAATAATCGAAAATCCTAGTGATATCAGCTACAACAAATACCCAAAAAAGTCTAAAAACTTTGATAAAGCAAACAATAAGCCACAACAAGAGTAAATTTTTAACTGGTTTTACCCATAAGAAATCAAAAAACGACATCAGTTTTTTGATTTTTTTTTTGTCATAAAGTATAAATTTAAAAAAAAGTGTACCTTTGCAAAAAATTGTCGATTTTGAAACTAAATTATAGTAGTTCCATATTAAAAGACAAGTAGTTACCTTATTTATGAAAAAAATAGTTGAATACCGAAAGCTGCTAAATGTAGACAAAACTGCTGAGCTAAAAGATTTAAAAACCATTTACCGCAACGCGATGAAAGAATCGCATCCTGATAAATTTCAAGGAGATGATGCTGGTTTGAAAGCTGCAGAAGAAAATAGTAAAAAAATTATTGAAGCCTACCATTTTTTGGTAAGTATCAATCCTGAAACTGCTAAACAAAACCTACCAGAATACACAGAAACTATTGCAACTGCTACAATTTCTGATTATAAATTTGTTGAAGGTCGTTTGATTATCAATTTTTCTAACGGTAGCGTTTACGAATACATCAGTGTGCCAAAAGCAACTTATGTAAAAATGGTAAATGCTGATTCTCCTGGAAGATTTGCAAAAAGACACATATTAACTTCTTTTACTTGGAGAAAAACAACAAACCAAGATTAGAATTGAACCTACTAAATACTCAAAAGCACCTCACATACTGGGGTGCTTTTTTGTTTTAAAGCTATTAAAACGCTTAAAATACATTTATTCAACGTCTCTCCATCAAAAATAGTATAACTATAACAAAAATTTAAGTATTAAAGTTATTGAAGTTTTATAATTTTAAATACTTTTGTTTTCTTAAATCAATTAACTAATTTATAATGAAAAAATTAATTTTATTACTTTCAGCTGCTGTTGTTTTAATTTCTTGCAACAAAGTTGGTAAAGGAGAATACCTTATTTCTGGAACTGCAAAAGGAATAGCAAACGGTAAAACAATAATCCTTCAAACACAAGATCCAAACGGAATGGGTTTAAAATCAACCGATACTGTTAAAGTAAAAGATGGTAAATTTGAAATAAAAGGTAAAATTACAGAGCCTCAATTTTATATGTTACAAGTAGAATCTGTTAATGGAAAAATTCCTTTTATCTTAGAAAACGGGGAAGTTACCATTGCAGTAAATAAAGATAGTATCAATAAATCAAAAATTTCTGGAACATATAGCAATGACGAATTCGTAAAATTTAATGAAGATCTTGTTAAAGTTCAAAAGACTTTAGTTGATTTCCAAAAAAATAATACACCAGCAATGAATAAAGCGCAGCAAACTAAAGATACTGCCGTTATTAACAAGTTGATGAAAGAATTTTCGAAAATTCAAGAAACTGTAGGAGCAGAATCTAAAAAGAAATATTTAAGCTATGCTGAAAGTCATCCTAAATCATTTATTAGTGTTTTGATTATTCAAGGAATGCAAAACTCTCCTGATCTTGATGCAGCAAAAGTAGAAAAATTATATGCTAGCTTAGACGAATCATTAAAAAGCACAAAACCAGGTAAAGCAATAAAAGCAAAATTAGATCAAGCAAAAAACCCTACAGCTAGTGCTGCTACAGCTCCTGCAGGTGCTGCACCACAACCAGCTGCTGGTAGCGCTAAATGAAGTTCAGAGTTTTCTGCGCCAAATCCAGAAGGAAAAATTGTTAGCCTAAAAGAAAGTTTAGGGAAAATAACAATTGTAGATTTTTGGGCATCTTGGTGTGGACCTTGTAGAGCCGAAATGCCAAACATAGTTGCCATTTACAAAGACTTTCATCCGAAAGGATTAAATATCATTGGAATCTCTTTGGATAAAGATGCAGTTAAATGGAAAGATGCAATTGCAAAAAACAATCTTTCTTGGACTCAAGTTTCGCACTTGAAATTCTGGGAAGAACCAATTGCAATTCAATATGGAGTTCAAGAAATTCCTACTATGTTTATACTAGATTCATCTGGTAAAGTCATAACAAAAGGTTTGACAGGAGAAGCTCTTAGATCAAAAATCAAGGAACTTTTATCAAAATAATACCTTATTTTACGCAAATAAAAAAAATCTCCCTAGTGGAGATTTTTTTATATAATTCAATACCAATACATTAAAAATTATACTGAAATTAAGTGCTAATTTAATTTGGAAACCTGAAAACAGTTTTTATATTTGCAACCGCTTAGCAGAATTGGTGCAAGCAAAAAAAGGTATCCGGGGAGATACTCAAGCGGCCAACGAGGGCAGACTGTAAATCTGCTGTGTGAACTTCGCAGGTTCGAATCCTGCTCTCCCCACAAAATAAACAACACATTTTTAAGAAGCTCGCTTCATTAAAAATGTGTTTTTTTCGTTTATAGAGTATTTATGAAACAGTATTACTATTCTACGATATAAGGCATTTAATGCCATTTAAGTTTTACCGAATTTATGCCAACTTAAATGCCTTATATGCTTTAAAGAAAGTTTATATAATCTAATTGTGTTTATTCTAATATAAAACTCACGCTTACATTTGCCGTAATTTCTATTTCGCCTGCGGCCAATGTTTCTCTTGGTGCTGCTACCACATCCATACCCATAGCTTTCATGGCAAACACTCTAGGTTGTGGACTATAGGTCTGCGAATTATCCGATATAAGAATCGCTTTCCCTACTTTTTGTCCTAGAACCGATACAAAATCATCTGCCTTGGCTTTTGCTTCTTTCATTGCAAGTTTTCTAGCTTCGGATTGCAATTGAACCATTTTTGAAGACTTGAACTCTACATTGTCAATTCTATTGATTCCTTCATTGACCAAGCCTTCCATTAAAACATCATATTTAGACAAATCCTTCAATAAAATTTGAACGGATTGTGTAGCTACATAGTTAGATTTCTTTTTTAAATAATCATAATTCGGATTTAAAGCAACCCGTTGCGTTTGAAAATCTTCTTTTACAATATTCGACTTTTTAATAAATTTTAAAATGGCATCCATTTTGGTGTCATTCTCTCTCTTCACATCTTCAGCCTTTGTTCCTTTGGTTTCAATAGAAATAGAAATTGACGCTTGATCTGGAGCAACTTTTACCTTTCCTTCGCCAGAAACATTAATCATTGGGACCTGTTTTTGGTCTTGTGCATAGGTCATTGTCATAAATAAAAGACCTAGAATCAATATTGCTTTTTTCATTTTAAAAAAATTTAGTTTGTTTTTGCAATCCTATTCAAAATTGGTGCCAATTATAATTTTCCTGCTTTAGACATGATAAAAAGAATCACAATAGGAATGGCTAAAAGCAGCACCATAGTCGTATTATCTACAACCATCATAGGCTCTTTTAGCAAAGTAATCAAATAACCGCCAATAGCACCTCCAAAATGAGCCGTATGACCAATGTTATCGTTCTTGGCTTTCATTCCGTAAATAGAATACAGCAAATATCCTATTCCGAAAAGATAAGCCGGAATGGGAATTACATAAAATAAGCCCAACATCATACTTGGATTAATTAAAATCGCCGAATACAAGATTCCCGTTACTGCTCCCGAAGCCCCGATGGCTCTGTAACTATAATCGTTTTTGTGCATTAATAAAGTCAGTAAACTACCAAAAACTAGACTTCCCACATAAATCAATAAAAAAGAAAAGCTTCCAAAATGGTCGATTACTACTGGAGCAAACATATAAAGCGTGAACATATTAAAAAATAAATGTCCCATATCGGCATGCAAAAACCCCGATGAAAACATTCGGATTTGTTCTCCAGCACGAATGCTTCCGATGTGAAATTCATATTTTCTAAAAAAGGAAACGTCATTAAATCCTTTATAACTAAATAAAACGTTGGCGGCAATAATTACAATTAAAATTATATTCATAAAATAATTTATTTTTTTAAAGTGTAAATCTAATTAATATAATGCTCATAAAAATAGCCCGTGAATCACAAACTATCAACCAAAAGATTTTTTTGAATTATATTTGTCGAAATATTCAAAACGATGCGTTTCTTACTTTACCTTATAGTTTACCCTTTTTTATGGTGCATTTCGATGTTACCTTTTCCAATATTATATTTATTTTCCGATTTTATTTATATAATCGTCTATCATTTAATTGGTTATAGAAAAAAAGTAGTTCGAGAGAATATTGCTATAGCATTGCCTAATTTATCTAAACAAGAACGATTAATTATAGAAAAAAAATCGTACCACCATTTATGTGATATGTTTCTTGAAATGATAAAAACCATGACTATTTCAGAAAACGAAATAAACAAGCGTTTTATTTTTACCAATCTTGATGTTTATAAAAAATTAGAAGCAAAACAAAAAAGTATCGCTTTGATGGTTTCACATTACGCCAGCTATGAATGGGTAATTTCGTTAAATCACAAAGTAAATTTTATAGGCTATGCCATTTATAAAAAGATAAACAACCCTTATTTTGATAAATTAGTTCGTTCAATACGATCACGCTTTAAAGCTATTTTGATAACAAACAAGGAAACTATTCCTCTTATAATTGAAAATAACAGAAACAAAATTCTAAGTACATATGGGTTTGCAAGCGATCAATCCCCTAAAATTACCTCAACGTATCATTGGCAAAAATTTATGGGAATAGAAGTTCCTGTTCATACCGGTGCCGAAATGTTAGCAAAAAAGTATGACATGAGTGTAGTTTTCTTGAAAGTAGAAAAAATAAAACGTGGTTATTATAAAGCCAGTTTCGAATTGCTCTCTGAAAATTGCAAAGAAGTTCCGAATTATGAAATCACTGACAAATTCATAAAAATGGTTGAGCAACAAATATATGAAGCGCCAGAATATTATTTATGGACACATAGACGCTGGAAACACAGGAGGTAGTTTGCAGTGAGCATTTTTTAGTGGTCAGTTTGCAGAAAAACCGGATACTGATCACACTAAAACACTGAACACTATTATCGAAACCAATCTTCTACCATTTCTTTTTCTAATGGCTTTGCATTTTTATGAATAAATTCATTCGTGATTTTATCGTAATTATAATCCTTAGCCCATTCTTTATGGCTTTCGGCCAAAGATTTTATGCTATCACAAACCCATTTAATTTCTTCATTTGTGGTCGTAGGATGAATCGACATCCGGATCCAACCCGGTTTTCTTAACAAATCGCCTAGACTAATTTCATCAACCAATTGATGCGAAGCTTCTTGATCAACATGCAGCAAATAATGCCCATAAGTTCCAGCGCAACTGCAACCACCACGAGTTTGAATTCCGAATTTATCATTCAATAATTTTACGCCTAAATTAAAATGCAAATCATCAATATAAAATGAAATAACACCTAACCTATTTTGATGTTGCCCTGCCAAAATCTTGATATTTGGAACCTTTTCCAAGTTCGAAAAAACAAAATCCACGATTTCGTGTTCGCGTTTCAGAATGTTTTCGACGCCCATTTTTTCTTTTAATTGGATAACCAAAGCCATTTTTATAACTTGAAGAAAACCTGGAGTTCCACCATCTTCTCGATCTTCGATATTATCGATGTATTTGTGTTCGCCCCAAGGATTTGTCCATGAAACCGTTCCTCCGCCGGGATTATCAGGAATTAAATTTTGATATAATTTTTTATTAAAAACCAATACCCCGGGAGTTCCTGGACCTCCAAGAAATTTATGTGGCGAAAAGAAAATCGCATCCAAGAAACTTTCGGGATCTTCGGGGTGCATATCAATTTTTACGTAAGGACCCGAACAGGCAAAATCTACAAAGCAAAGTCCTTTATTTTGATGCATTAATTTTGCCACTTCATAATACGGCGTTTTAATTCCGGTAACGTTCGAACAAGAAGTAATCGAAGCAATTTTGAAACTTCTATCTTTATATTTTTCGAGTAAGATCTTAAGGTTTTCAACACTGAATAATCCTTCTTCGCAAGACGGAATCACGGCAACATCGGCAATGGTTTCTAGCCAAGAAGTTTGATTGGAATGATGTTCCATGTGCGAAATAAAAACAACAGGTTTCTTTTCGGCGGGAATATTGATATAATCTTTCAGGTTTTCGGGGATTTTCAAACCCAAAATACGTTGAAATTTATTGACAACGCCCGTCATTCCGGTTCCATCCGTAATTAGAACATCATCTGAATTTGCGTTTACGTGATCTTTTATAATGTTACGCGCCTTTTGATACGCCATTGTCATTGCTGTTCCCGAAACCGTAGTTTCAGTATGCGTATTGGCTACAAAAGGACCAAAATCATTCATCATTTTTTTCTCAATGGGACGATACAAACGACCACTGGCTGTCCAATCTGTGTAAATAATTTTTCGTGCGCCATAAGGCGAAACAAATTCCTGATCGATTCCTATTATATTCTCCCGAAACTCTTGGAAGTAGTGTTCTAATTGGGTAGGTATTTCTTTGGTAGGCATTTTATTGTAGATTAGATTTCAAAGATACTGATTTTAGTTTTTGGAAAATTATAATTAGGATTCTTGATTTTGGATAGATAACGTAAACTATTGTAGTAGATTATGTATATTTGAAAAGAAATCAAAGATTGGCGTTTATCATACAAAGCAACCCAAATAAGGGTAGATTGTGGTGATTTTGTTAGACCAATATACAAGTTAGTGGCAAGGCTACCGAAACTGCATAAAAGAACATATGAATAATAATTACGAAATTTTTGACGAAGGAAATCACTTGAAACCAAATTTTGCTAAATCAGAATTTGATTCATTAAGTTCTTGGGATTTCGGTTGGGCAATTCTCGAACCAATAAATCTTGGCGCAGATGATGAAATTGGGTTATCAAAACGACTATCGCCTGGACAGAAAGCTTTATATTTCTTTTGGTATCTTGATGGAGAAGTTACAAATGGCGGATTTATACAATTCTATTGGAATGAAAAACGAAAGTATTTGCCAGCAATTATAAAAGGATTAGAATTGATTGGAGATAGAGATATGCTTAACCTTGTTGACAAAGCTGATAAATTATATATAGAAAACAAAGAGAAGTTTGATTCTGGAAAAACTCAAGAAGATTTTTCAAAACTCTACGATGATTTAATTGAGTTTGATGATCTTGATGGAATATTTTATGACAAGCATGACAAAACAATGGATTTAATCGAAAAGTATGCGAGACAAAATCCAGATGAGTTTGTAAACTTAGAATAACGCCCAGCCACTAACAGCCGTTTCTCGCAATTGCGAGTTTAGTGGTAAGTTCACGTTCACTTTTCACAAGAATTTTTATCTTTAACAGAAAATATAAAGTTCCGAACTTCGCAACTGACGAGAAGCGGCAAAACATTGTGCATCACTTTAGCAAGATTAGGAGCAGATTTTATACTGTTCCAAATACAAAAAAA
>CANBWX010000095.1 GCA_947373225.1 Flavobacteriaceae bacterium
ATTTTTACCAAAAATATAATTTTTTACCGAGCTTAGTCTTCCTTTGGTCAAATAAAAACCTGTATAAACGCCGCTGTTAAAAAACTCTATTAAAAAACGTACTTCTCCATCACTTATTATATTAAATTTGTGAACTTTGAATTTTAACCCAGAAACCATGACAATTAAAAAACACATTCCGAATCTAATTACGTTGCTCAATCTTTTTTGTGGCTGTATCGCCTTAGTGTTTGCATCAGAATTGAATTATGAAATGGCTTTCTATTTTGTTTGCTTAGGTATATTTTTTGACTTTTTCGATGGCTTTTTTGCCAGATTATTCAAGGTTTCAAGCCCACTTGGTTTACAATTAGATTCTTTGGCAGATATGGTTACTAGTGGTGTTGTTCCTGGTTATGTCATGTTTGTTTTATTGGAAAAATGTCAAAATCCACTATCTCCAAATCTATATTTGCCTTATCTTGGTTTCATCATAACTTTAGGTTCTTGTTATCGCTTGGCAAATTTTAATATTGATACGCGTCAAACGGATTCTTTCATTGGTTTGCCAACGCCTGCCAACACTCTTTTTATAATGAGTTTGCCTTTGATTTTAAAATATTCAGATTCTATAATTACCTTAGAAATATTGACCAATCAATGGATTTTATTAGCCATAACTTTATTTAGCGCTTACATCCTGAATGCCGAAATCCCCTTGTTTTCATTGAAAATTAAAGATTTCAGTTTTAAGAAAAACGCTTTGCAAATTGGTTTTCTTTCCCTCTCAGTTTTGTTGTTGGCGTTCTTCCAATACTTGGGAATTGCATTGGTTATTATTGCTTATGTTTTGCTTTCTGTGGTGAATAATAAGTTTTTGAAAAAAGATTTTATTGTAAATGAGGAGAAATAGTAGCCGAAGTCGAACTCCAATAAGACGAAAATCCCAAAAGAAATCTTCTTTGCCTGGAAAATTAATGCGTTTTTTGATAATTGCATTGGCTATACTATTGTTTTTTGGAGTTGTATATCATTATCGAGAAGGGTTAAAGTATTATTTAGGATATAAATCCATTAAAAAAATGACTCCTGAACAGGTCGAAGCTAAACGTATTTCGGACGTTCGCAATTTTCAGGTTTTAGAAAATCACAAAGGAAAAGCAATTGGATTGGATGTTTCTGAATTTCAAGGAAATATCGATTGGACATTGGTCAAAACCATAGAAAATCAGTATCCGCTCGAGTTTGTTTTTATTCGTGCCACAGCTGGAAACGATCGCCAAGATGGACAATTTGCAACTAATTGGCTTGGCGCCAAAGAAAATAAAATAATTCGTGGTGCATATCATTATTATCGTCCCAATGAAAATTCATTGGAACAGGCCCAACTTTTTATTAAAACCGTAAAGCTTCAAAAAGGAGATTTGCCTCCCGTTTTAGACATTGAAAAACTCCCAAAAGAACAATCCTTAAAAAATATGAAACTCGGTTTGAGTCGTTGGTTAAAAGCAATTGAAGCCCATTATAAGGTAAAACCAATTATTTATACTAGCGAGAAATACTATGATGATTTTTTGAAAGACGAGTTTGGTGATTATCTTTTTTGGATAGCTAATTATAATTTTTATCGGGAGAAAATAGGTGACGATTGGTTGTTTTGGCAATTTACTGAGAAAGCCAGCATACCTGGAATCAAAGGCAATGTCGATGTTAATATCTACAATGGAGATTTAGAACAGTTGCGGTTTATTACAATTGAGTAATTAATGTTTTCTTGTAATCATTGAAACAATAAATACAAAAAACAACATGAAACCAATCAAAAAAATCACTGAATTTCTATTGGCAAAGTTCACCGTCCAACCTGTCCAAGGTATTCTTTTTGGAGGCATTAATCGTTTGTCTTCTTTATTATAATAGAATATTCCCCATATCCAATTGTTGGGGTCTTTGCTCCATTTTTCTAATGTTTCCTGACTTGGGTTGTCTTGGTTTTCCATTTGTAAATGTTTTAGAATTCTAATTTTTTCTTTCTTAATTCGAAATTCTGACCTAAATACACGCGACGAACCATTTCGTCTTCGACCAATTCTTCCGGTTTTCCTTCTTTCAAAATTCCTCCTTCAAACATAAGATAAGTCTTGTCAGTTATTGCTAAAGTTTCCTGAACATTGTGATCGGTAATCAAGATTCCGATGTTTTTGTTTTTTAGTTGTGCTACAATACGCTGAATATCTTCCACGGCAACGGGATCGACACCAGCAAAAGGCTCATCAAGCAATATGAATTTTGGATCGGTAGCTAGACAACGTGCAATTTCGGTACGGCGGCGTTCTCCACCCGAAAGCAAATCGCCACGGTTGGTGCGAATGTGTTCTAAACCAAATTCGGCAATCAAACTTTCCATTTTGGCTTCCTGTGCTTCTTTCGAAAGTTTAGTCAATTGCAAAACACTCAAAATATTATCTTCGATACTTAATTTTCTAAAAACAGAAGCTTCTTGGGCTAAATAGCCAATGCCTTGTTGGGCTCTTTTGTACATTGGATAATGGGTAATATCTAAATCATCGAGATAAATATTTCCCATATTGGGTTTAACCAATCCTACAATCATGTAGAAAGAAGTTGTTTTTCCTGCGCCATTTGGTCCCAGCAATCCCACAATTTCTCCTTGGTTCACTTCTACCGAAATGCCTTTAACAACGCTTCGTCCTTTATAGGTTTTAACTAGATGTTCGGCTCTTAACTTCATTTATTTGTATTCAAAATTTAACAATCGCTATTTGCTAGCTAGTTCTCTTTTTATTTTTCTTTTGTAAACAATAGCCGAAATAATGACACTTATTTCAAAAATAATCAGCATTGGTATGGCTACAATAGTCTGGCTCACCACATCTGGTGGAGTAACAATAGCAGCAATAATTAATACAATTACAACGGCGTATCTTCTGTACTTTCTTAAAAATTCGGGAGTTACAACGCCTAATTTGGTTAAAAAGTAAATGATTATTGGTAGCTCAAAAAAAAGTCCGCTTGATACTATAGCTGTTTTAAACATTCCAATATATGACTCAACGGTAAATTGGTTTTTCACAACGCTGCTTATTGAGAATGTAGCGACAAAATTAACTGACATTGGAATAACGATATAATAACCAAATAAAACGCCCGTAAAGAAAAGCAATGAGGAAACAAATATAAAAACTTTGGCGTTTTTTCTTTCTTTCTCATATAATGCGGGGCCAATAAATTTCCAAATTTGCCATAAAATATAGGGGAATGCTAAAATGAAACCTGCCAGAATACAGATCCATACAAATATGTTTACTTGACCTTCCATTTCTGTATTTTGTATTGTAAACGGTAATTCGGTAATACAAATACTATCTGCAAAACCTATTTGATGTGAAAAATCACAAAAAAAACGGTAGGTGAAAAATGTAGCTCTTGTAGGACCAAATATGATAGTGTCAAAAATGTAATCACTAACAAAATAAGTTGCAAATGCTAATAATAAAACTGCTGCCGAACTTCTAACTAATAACCATCTTAATTCCTCAAGGTGGTCTAAAAAAGACATTTCTTTAAGTGTTTTCTTTTCCATTATACGATTCCTTCTTTTAAAATGTCATGTAAATGTAATACGCCTTTGTATTCGCCATTATCAACCACAATGAGTTGGGTGATGGCAAAATCTTCGAGGATGTTTAATGCGTCTGCGACCATAGTCGTAGATTGTATCATTTTTGGGTTTTTTGTCATAATATCTTTTGCTGTCAAATGGGTAAAAGTATCATTTTCGTTTAGCATTCGTCGAATATCTCCATCGGTAATAATACCAATTACTTTTTCACTTTCGATTACCGCAGTAACTCCTAATCTTTTTTCGGAGATTTCGAAAATTACTTTTTTAATAGAAGCATCGGGAGCAACCATTGGTTTCAATGAATTTTCGATCATGTCCTTTACTCGAAGCAATAGTTTTTTACCTAGAGAACCACCAGGATGGTATTTGGCAAAATCCTCGCTGGTGAAATTGCGTAATTCCATCAAGCAAACTGCGAGTGCATCACCCATTACAAGTTGTGCGGTTGTGCTATTTGTTGGCGCCAAATTATTCGGACAAGATTCTGCATCGACTGTAGTATTCAAAATAAAATTAGATTCTTTTGCCAAGAATGACGTTATATTTCCTGTTATGGCGATTAATTTATTGCCAAATCGTTTCAATATTGGGATAAGAATTTTTATTTCGGGACTGTTACCGCTTTTCGAAATGCAAATAACCACATCATCCGGTTGAACCATTCCTAAATCGCCATGAATAGCTTCGGATGCATGTAAAAAAAGGGATGGAGTTCCTGTCGAATTGAATGTAGCAACCATTTTTTGCGCAATAATGGCACTTTTTCCAATTCCGGTGACAATTATTCTTCCTTTAGAATTGAAGAGCGTTTGTGTTGCTTCTGCAAAGTTAACATCAATATAATCAATTAGTTTTGCTATAGATTCACTCTCAGAGAGAATGGTGTTCTTTGCTAAAATTAAAATATTTTCCTTTGTGTCCAAAATAGAATTATTATAAATATTTGTATGTGTAAAAGAAAGTAGTATCTTTATGTGTCGCAAATTTAGATAAAATACCATTAATAAAGAATGAATTCAAACGAAATTGACATCCACAAAGAATTAAAGAAGTTTTTTGGCTTCAATCAATTCAAAGGTTTACAAGAGCAAGTTATAAAAAGTATACTCAATAAGGAGAATACTTTTGTGATTATGCCTACAGGTGGCGGGAAGTCACTTTGTTACCAATTGCCTGCTTTGATTCAGGAAGGAACCGCTATTGTTGTTTCTCCGTTAATCGCTTTAATGAAAAATCAAGTCGATGCCATTAGAAGTTTATCTTCAGAAAACGGGATTGCACATGTGTTGAATTCATCGCTTACCAAAACCGAAATTACACAAGTTAAAACAGACATCAGCTCCGGATTGACAAAACTATTATATGTTGCCCCCGAATCTTTGAATAAGGAAGAATATGCTAATTTTCTTCAAACAGTGCCAATCTCTTTTGTTGCCATCGACGAAGCGCATTGTATCTCTGAATGGGGTCATGATTTTAGACCAGAATATCGAAATCTAAAACATATTATTAAGCAATTAGGCGATGTTCCCATTATAGGTCTTACGGCGACAGCCACTCCAAAAGTGCAGGAAGATATTCTTAAAAACTTGGATATGTCCGATGCGACAACGTATAAAGCATCATTCAACAGACCTAATTTATATTATGAGGTTCGTACCAAAACCAAAAATATCGAATCGGATATTATTCGTTTCATCAAACAACATAAAGGAAAATCAGGAATTATATATTGCCTGAGCCGCAAAAAAGTAGAGGCTATTGCCGAAGTCTTACAAGTCAACGGAATAAGTGCTGTGCCGTATCACGCAGGTTTAGACGCAAAAACACGTGCCAAACATCAAGACATGTTCCTTATGGAAGATGTAGATGTGGTGGTTGCTACAATTGCCTTTGGTATGGGAATTGACAAACCCGATGTGCGTTTTGTAATTCACCATGATATTCCAAAATCATTAGAAAGTTATTACCAAGAAACCGGTCGCGCAGGTCGTGATGGAGGTGAAGGACATTGTCTTGCTTATTATTCGTATAAAGATGTCGAAAAATTAGAGAAATTCTTGTCAGGAAAACCCGTTGCTGAGCAAGAAATTGGCTTTGCGTTATTACAAGAAGTGGTGGCTTATGCCGAAACCTCTATGTCAAGAAGGAAATTCTTGCTGCATTATTTTGGAGAAGAATTCGACAGTGAAACAGGCGATGGCGCTGATATGGATGATAATGTTCGCAATCCTAAAGTTAAGATTGAAGCCAAGGATCAAGTGGTTAAACTACTTGAAGTGGTTCGAGATACCAAACATATTTACAAATCCAAAGAAGTTGTTTTTACCTTGATTGGTCGTGTAAATGCCATGATTAAAGCGCATAGGACTGATGTTCAGCCGTTTTTTGGTAGCGGTGCCAATCATGACGAAAAATACTGGATGGCTTTATTACGACAAGTTCTTGTTGATGGATTGTTATCCAAAGATATTGAGACTTACGGCATCGTAAAAATCACCGAGAAAGGATTAGATTTTATCAAAAAACCAATTTCTTTCATGATGTCCGAAGATCATGAATACAATGAATCTGAGGACGAAGCTATCGTAACAGCGGCAAAATCAACTGGAGTTGCTGATGAGGCATTGATGGGAATGTTACGCGACTTACGTAAAAAAGTAGCCAAACGATTGGGGGTTCCTCCTTTTGTGGTTTTTCAAGATCCATCACTTGAAGATATGGCTTTGAAATATCCAGTTTCTAATGAGGAATTAATAAACATTCATGGCGTTGGAGAAGGAAAAGCAAAAAAATATGGTGCAGCATTTCTAGAATTAATAAGCCGTTATGTCGAGGATAATGATATTGTTCGACCAGATGATTTGGTAGTAAAATCAACAGGAGTCAACTCTGTCAATAAATTGTATATCATTCAAAACATTGACCGAAAATTACCTCTCAGCGATATTGCCTCTTCCAAAGGATTGACTATGGATGCTTTGATTGCAGAAATGGAGCAAATTGTAAATTCGGGAACCAAGTTAAATATCAAATATTGGATTGACGAAATGCTTGATGATGACCAGCAAGAAGAAATTCATGACTATTTTATGGAATCCCATTCGGATAACATAGAAGATGCCTTAAAGGAATTTGAAGGTGATTATGATCTTGAAGAATTACGCTTGATGCGTATCAAGTTTATTAGCGAAGTGGCTAATTAGTCAAATGTCGAAAGTCTTAAAGTTAAAAGTATAAAGTCAATATGATTATCTTTCGACTTTAAGACTTTCGACATTTGACTAAAAAATTTCTGCTCGATGGGGTCTTAATGCATCGCGAACCTGAATCATTGTTTCATCGGTTACGACCATAAAAGCAATGGCGTGCATTTCGCCAAAGGTTTCAAATCCAGTGATATTTGGTGATAATTTTTCAGCAAGAATATATTCTTTCAAGTGAATCTCGTGGTGTTCGGCTGTTTTTGCCGAAACTGCTCCACGAAAATCCCATATTAGTTTTATTTGTCGTGACATTACTTCTTTTTAAAGTTTAGAGTGTAAAGTTACAAAGTCTAATTTGATAATGGATTGTAAATTCAACAATCAAAATTCACTTCAAAATACTACTTTTGCATATTGATTCTGTTTTTCGAATAAACGATTAGCCAAATCAACGAATAAACACTATAAAATGCCACAAGAACTTCTTTTTCAAGTATCTCCCGAAATAGCCTCAAATGATGTGTTGCTCAAAGCACATATTGCCCAATTAATTCGGCTTAACGCCAAAGAAATAAAGCATATTTCTATCCTAAAACGCTCCATTGATGCACGACAAAAAGCCGTGAAATTCAATTTGAAAGTCGCTATTTATTTAGTTGGAGAAACTTTCGAAGAAAATAAAATCAAAATTCCAGAATATAAAAATGTTTCCAATTCACAAGAAGTTATCGTTGTGGGAGCTGGTCCTGCGGGATTATTTGCCGCTTTACAATTGATAGAATTGGGTTTAAAACCAATACTTATCGAACGCGGAAAAGACGTTCGCGGTCGTCGTCGTGATTTGAAAGCCATCAATGTAGATCATATTGTTGACGAGGATTCTAATTATTGTTTTGGCGAAGGCGGAGCAGGAACCTATTCGGACGGAAAATTATACACGCGTTCCAAAAAACGGGGAGATGTCACTCGAATACTTGAATTATTGGTCGCTTTCGGTGCATCACCAGATATTCTTGTCGATGCACATCCACATATTGGCACCAATAAATTACCACAAATCATCCAAGATATTCGAGAGAAAATAATCGAAATGGGAGGAATCGTACTTTTCGAAACTCGATTAACCGATATTATTATCAAAAATAATGAAGTGCAAGGTATTGTAACCAAAAATGGTGATACGATTCTTGCCAACAAAATAATTCTTGCCACGGGACATTCTGCTCGTGATATTTTTGAATTACTCGATAGAAAACAAATATTTATCGAAGCCAAAGCTTTTGCCTTGGGCGTTCGAGCTGAACATCCACAATCGTTAATCGACAGTATTCAATACAGTTGCGATTATCGTGGGGAACAATTACCGCCAGCGCCGTATTCGATTGTGAAGCAAGTAGGAGGACGCGGCATGTATTCTTTTTGCATGTGTCCCGGTGGCGTGATTGCGCCTTGTGCGACTAGTGCTGGAGAAGTGGTGACGAACGGTTGGTCTCCTTCAAAAAGAGATCAAGCGACTGCTAATTCTGGAATTGTAATCGAATTAAAACTGGAAGACTTCAAGCCGTTTGCTAAATTTGGTGCGCTTGCAGGAATGGAATTTCAAAAAAGCATTGAGCAAAAAGCTTGGCATTTAGCTGGCAAATCTCAGAAAGTTCCCGCTCAACGAATGGTCGATTTTACCCAAAATAAAGTCTCTTCAAATATCCCAAAAACATCTTATGTTCCTGGAACTACTTCAGTTGAAATGGGGCAAGTTTTCCCTGGGTTTCTCACCCAAATATTACGAGAAGGTTTCGTCGAATTTGGCAAATCTATGCGTGGTTTTTTGACCAATGAAGCTATACTTCATGCTCCAGAATCAAGAACTTCTTCGCCAGTGCGTATTCCTAGAGATTCAGAAACATTAGAACACGTTCAAATAAAAGGTTTATATCCTTGTGGTGAAGGTGCAGGTTATGCCGGTGGTATTATTTCGGCAGCAATTGATGGGGAAAAATGTGCCCAAAAAATTGCAGAAGTGATAAAAAAATAATTTTTTCATATAGCAGAAAAAGCCTTGAAATTTTCAAGGCTTTTTTGTAGAAATAGAATATGTTTTATCCTTAAATCTATAAAATGATTTTAGAAAATGCTGAATTATTTAGTTAACCACGGTTTTCCTGCTTTCAATAATTGTTTTCCTGTTAGGTCGTTAAGAATTATCATTGCCATCATGTACCAAGCACATAAAGCACATATTATCAAAACATAAGCAGCAATAACATTTAGTTGTGGAAATCCTAAATGACCAAAATCTAATAGAATAAATCCAATCATTAAAGTCGAGAAAGTAGTTGCCATTGCACTATGAATATATAGCGAACCTACCCACAAAATAAAAGTTAGTAAGGTCCATGCCACAAGATAAATTCCTAGGTCAGCAGGAGCTGTTTCATAAATTTTGAAATTGTTGCACATCCAGATGATACCAAGCCCCATCCAAAAAGCCCCAAAACTTGTGAAAGCAGCAAAACCAAAGTTGTTTCCTGTTTTTTGTTCCATGAATCCAGCAATAAATTGGGCTAAACCGCCAAAAATAATACCCATAGCCATTACAGGACCAAGGCCGCAAAGTCCCAAAGTGTGGAATTGTAATAATAGAGTTGTTAATCCGAATCCTGCTAGTCCAACAACTGCTGGATTTCCTAATTTAATCTCGTTCATGATAGTTTTTTGCGTTATTTTTAATAATTACGCGAAAATAATAAAAATAATGAGTAATAAATTGTTTTTTACTTTTATTTTTTAGGTTTTTTTATAAAAAAATTGAAAATAATTAAATTAGGTTTTGGAATAAATATAATTATTTTTTTTACTTTTTTTATCTTCAATAAATGAAATGTATTTGGGTGAATTGATATAGATAAAATAGAGCAATTGTTAACTATGCACGTTGATAACGTTACGATTTGTTTCTAAATTTAAGTGGGTACTCGATGCAATCGAGTAGCAGTTGAGCAAGCAGGTATCGTTTTTTTTGGAACTTACTATTCAAAAAATGGCGAGTAGCCATAAAATACTTTTTTGATATTCCCTTATTTTATAGGATTTATGATTTTTGGAAAGTAGTTATTTTACGTTTAGTTAACGTTCTGTCACTACAGCGGGTTTGGGATTAAATTAAACCTATTCTTCGGATTTGCCAAATCATTCAGATACAAAACCAACTTTCCATTAAGCCTATTGCCCAAATTCGTTGTAGTAGCTGTTGTGTGCCGTATTTATTTTAGGTCTTGATTCCACTTAATTAGTTTTCCGTCAGTTTTTATTTTCTCTAATAGCGTAGATTCATTTTCCATTAATTCTATTATTATATCGATTAATTTGTCTGCTTTTTTTTCGTTTTCTGTACTATAACTATAAAAAGCAACATACATTCCTGCTTCTGGATCCGTTTCCATATTCGGCAAAACATCGGGATGATTTTTTTGGAGATAATAATTTATAAAGGCTTCCCAATCGTAGCC
>CANBWX010000096.1 GCA_947373225.1 Flavobacteriaceae bacterium
GTTCCTAATTCTGGTAACATTACTGTTAAAAGAAATTCGGCACCAATCGTTCGATTAGATCATACTTTATGGTCGTCTCCGGTAGCGGCACAAAACTTGTTTAGTTTTTCGCCCGCAACTTTAACCAATCGTTTTTATAACTATAATGAGGGAACAAATGCCTATGATAACACAGCATTGTCAGTTGGTTCTATTTTTACTCCTGGCGTAGGTTTCGCCATTCGTGCACCAAATACTTGGTCATCAACGACACCAGCCACATTGACGTATGAAGGAGTATTTACCGGAGTACCTAATACTGGAACGATTTCTTTTAGTGCATTGCAAGCAGCATCTGGTTATAATCTAGTAGGAAATCCGTATCCTTCTGCTATTGACGCAGCTGCTTTTGTCACCGCTAATACAAATATTGGTGGAACGCTATATTTTTATGCCCATACATTAACGATGGATTCTCAAGGTACGTTTCCAACTGGAACAAACTACGCCTCATGGAATTCGGGTTCTGGTGGAGTTGCTGCGACATTGGGTACATCTGGAGTTCCTGCAAATACTCCCAATGGTATTATTGAAGTAGGTCAAGGTTTTTTTGTAAAAGCAACAACAGCTGGTCCAGTAAATTTCACCAATGCAATGCGTGTTGCTAATACAGCTAATCAGTTTTTCAAAACAAGCGCTACCAAAAAAACAGCAACATTAGAAAGACACCGTTTGTGGTTGGATTTGACTAATGATACTGGAACAGAATTTAACCAAATATTAGTGGCTTATGCCCAAGGAGCTACAATGGGAGTTGACCGAGATTATGATGGTTTGGCCTTCGGGAATACTGGAAGTTTCTTGTCTTCAAAAATAGAAGGAGCCGATTATGCTATTCAGGGTCGTGCCTTACCCTTTAGCACAGACGATATTGTGCCATTAGGATTTAATGCAGCTATTGATGGCAATTTTACTATTTCGCTATCGGCAATGGATGGTTTATTTTCAGGAAGTCAAGAGGTATTTCTTAGTGATACTGCCACTGGAGCAACACAGGATTTAAAAGTAGCACCTTATACATTTTCTGCAACAACTGGCGTTGATAATACTCGTTTTAAATTGGTTTATACTAACAAAACACTAGGTCTTTCTAATAACGTTTTTGATAAAACAGGAGTTACTGTATTTAAGAAAGAAGGTGTTTTTCATATCAATACCAATGGAATTATCATGAAAGATGTCTTTGTTTTTGATATTCAAGGTCGATTAATTTACAAACAATCCAAGATTAATAGCGATACAACAACTCTTTCTGGTTTGAAAGCTCCTAATGGAGTGTTGTTGATGAAGATTGTTTCCGATAAAAACGAAACGGTAACCATTAAAGCAATAAACTAAAAGGAGTATTAAAATATTATATATCATTATTATGAAAAAGCACTTGAACATTATATTTTTATTCGTTTTTACTTTCTTGTTGAATATAACAGCTTTCGCTACGGATCCTCCTCCATCAGATTTTGGAGGTGGAGACCCTAATCCAACGGATACTCCAGCTGCATCAATTGATAATTATATTTGGGTTTTAGCTCTAGTAGGTTTAATTTTTGTTTTTATGAAAATAAGAGCCATTCAAAACAAGAAAATCGAAAGTTAAAGAGACTTTAAAACGAATTTACTTCCAATGAAAAACCCTGTTACAATTATTGTAACAGGGTTTTTTGCTGCTATTATAGTAGTGTGTTTTCAATCCAGTCTCGGCTCACTCTCCTTTGGAGAGGGTCGAGGATTGGATTTACTCAAATTCTGAGGTGAAAAATAACTTCACATTCGGGAATTTATTCTGTGTCATTTGTATCGTAAAATCCGAATCGGCTAAGAAAACTAGTTGGCCGTATTTATCGTGCGCTAAGAATTTTTGTTTGATTCTTCTAAATTCCCTGAACTCCTCACTTTTGGGATCATTCGGTTTTACCCAACATGCTTTGTGAACAGGAAAATTTTCATACGTACATTTTGCGCCATATTCGTGTTCTAATCGATATTGAATTACCTCATATTGAAGCGCGCCTACAGTTCCAATGATTTTTCTGTTATTCATTTCGAGTGTGAATAACTGCGCGACACCTTCATCCATCAACTGGTCAATTCCTTTGTCTAGCTGTTTGGCTTTCATTGGATCCGCATTATTGATGTATCTAAAATGCTCCGGAGAAAAACTCGGAATTCCTTTGAAACTCATTATTTCGCCTTCGGTCAAAGTATCCCCAATTTTGAAATTTCCAGTATCGTGTAAACCTACAATATCACCAGGATAAGAAATATCAACGATTTCTTTCTTTTCGGCAAAAAAAGCATTCGGACTTGAGAATTTTAAATTCTTCTTCTGGCGAACGTGGTAATACGGTTTATTTCTTTCGAATGTTCCAGAAACAATTTTTATAAAAGCCAAACGATCACGGTGTTTTGGATCCATATTGGCGTGGATTTTGAAAACAAAACCACTCATTTTTTCTTCTTTCGGATCAACTAATCGGGTTTCGGATTCTTTGGGTCTTGGCGATGGAGCTATTTCTACAAAACAATCTAAAAGTTCACGAACTCCAAAATTATTCAATGCTGATCCAAAAAATACCGGTTGCAGTTTTCCATCTAAATAATCTTGGCGATCAAATTTTGGATAGACTTCATCAATCAATTCTAATTCTTCACGAAGTCTATTTGCAGGCTTTTCACCAATGATTTTCTCTAATCCTGGGTTTTGTACATCCGAAAAAGCGATGGTTTCTTCAATATTCTTGCGGCTGTCACCACTAAATAAATTGATGTTTTTCTCCCATAAATTGTAAATCCCTTTGAAATCATAACCCATTCCTATTGGGAAACTCAACGGAGTAACCGTCAAGCCAAGTTTTTGCTCTACTTCGTCCATCAAGTCAAAAGCATCTTTTCCTTCGCGATCTAGTTTGTTGATGAAAACGATGATAGGAATTTTTCGCATTCTACAAACAGCCACTAATTTTTCCGTTTGTTCTTCGACCCCTTTGGCAACGTCAATAACAACAATTACACTGTCAACTGCTGTTAAGGTTCTAAAAGTATCTTCGGCAAAATCCTTGTGTCCCGGGGTGTCAAGAATGTTTATTTTCTTGTTTTGGTAATTAAATGCTAAAACGGAGGTTGAAACCGAAATCCCTCTCTGGCGTTCAATTTCCATAAAGTCACTCGTAGCCCCTTTTTTGATTTTGTTGTTTTTTACCGCACCCGCTTCTTGAATGGCTCCTCCAAAAAGAAGTAGTTTCTCAGTAAGTGTTGTTTTTCCGGCATCGGGATGCGAAATAATCCCAAAAGTTCTTCTTCGCTGTATTTCTTTTAAAAAGCTCATATTTATTATAAATAGTCTGCAAAAGTACTATTTATAAATGCCAATTAAAAAAAAATGTACAATCTATGTGTCAGTAATCAAGTTAGTTTATCACATCATTTTAACTATTAAAAAAAAATATTCCTCTTAAAATCGTAAAACTATTTATAAAATTGTCAAAGTTTTTTGTTTTTAAAATATTATAACGTTTTCGTTAATAACATTAATTGTATTTAATAAACCATTTATTATAGAAATAATATCTTTGTAACTTAAAATTTATATTATTCAATCCGTTCGCTTTTGCTCGGGTCAACATTTAAAACAAGAAAAATGAGTATTATTATTAAAATTCACGCAAGACAAATTTTCGATTCAAGAGGTAATCCTACAGTAGAGGTAGATGTAATCACCGAAAGCGGTGTTTTAGGTAGAGCGGCAGTTCCATCTGGAGCTTCAACTGGTAAATTTGAAGCAATGGAATTACGTGACGGTGGAAAATCCTTTCTTGGAAGAGGAGTTTTAAAAGCAGTTGAAAATGTTAATACTAAAATTGCCGAAGAATTATTAGGTACATCTGTTTTCGAACAAAACTTGATTGACCAAACGATGATTGAATTGGATGGTACGCCAAACAAAGCAAACTTAGGAGCTAATGCTATTCTTGGAGTTTCTCTTGCTGTTGCTAAAGCAGCTGCAAACGAATTAGGATTGCCATTATACAGATATATTGGTGGGGTTTCGGCAAATACATTGCCAGTTCCAATGATGAATATCATCAACGGAGGGTCTCACTCTGATGCGCCTATCGCGTTTCAAGAATTTATGATTATTCCAGTAAAAGCAGAGACTTTTACACAAGCGCTGCAAATGGGAACTGAAATTTTCCATAATCTTAAAAAAGTATTACACGACAGAGGTTTGAGTACAGCTGTAGGTGATGAAGGTGGTTTTGCTCCAAACTTGGCTGGCGGAACTGAAGATGCATTAGATACTATCAAAAAAGCGGTTGAAGCTGCAGGTTACAAATTCGGAGACGAAGTTATGGTAGCTTTGGATTGTGCTTCTTCTGAATTTTATGTAGACGGAAAATATGATTACACTAAATTTGAAGGTGCGACAGGAAAAATCAGAACTTCAATCGAACAAGCAGATTATTTAGCTGAATTAGCAGCTAATTATCCAATTATCTCTATTGAAGACGGAATGGACGAAAATGACTGGGAAGGTTGGAAATACCTAACAGAAAAAATTGGACATAAAACTCAATTAGTTGGAGATGATTTATTTGTTACTAACGTAGAGCGTTTGTCTACAGGTATCGAAAAAGGAATTGCTAACTCAATCTTGGTAAAAGTAAACCAAATTGGAACTTTAACTGAAACAATTTCTGCTGTAAATATGGCGAAAAATGCAGGTTATACTTCAGTAATGTCTCACCGTTCAGGAGAAACAGAAGATAATACCATTGCAGATTTAGCAGTTGCATTGAATTGTGGTCAAATTAAGACAGGTTCAGCCTCACGTTCAGACCGTATGGCTAAATACAATCAGCTTTTGAGAATTGAAGAAGAACTAGGGGATACAGCCTATTTCCCTGGTGTAAAAGCTTTTAAGGCATAATATTTATTTAGTATTATTCTATATTAAGCCATTCACCTTTGTGAATGGCTTTTTTTTTGAAATTTAACATTTTCATTGTATTTTTCTCTTTTAAATTAATATAAAATAACCTAAATTTGGTAAAATTTTTATTTTAGAAGTTAATTTCCAAATTTATAGTATGTCAAAAACAGCAACATTAGAATTTGATGGCAAAAAGTATGAGTTTCCAATAGTCGTTGGAAGCGAAAATGAAGTTGGTATCGATATTAGTAAATTACGTGATTTGTCAGGTGCAATCACATTAGATCCAGGTTATAAAAATTCAGGCGCTTGTTTAAGTGCAGTCACTTTCTTAGACGGTGAAGAAGGAATTTTACGTTACAGAGGATATTCAATAGAAGATTTAGCTTCAAAAGCTCATTTTCTTGAAGTTTCTTATCTTTTAATCTTCGGAGAATTACCTACAGCTGCAGAGTTGAAGGATTACGAAGAACACATTAGAAGACACACTCTTGTTAATGAAGAGATGAAAAACATCATTGATGGTTTTCCTAAAAACGCCCACCCAATGGGAGTTTTGGCAGCGTTGACAAGTGCTTTAACTGCTTTTAATCCAAAGTCAGTTAATCCAGACAATCCAAAAGAACTGTATGAAGCAGTTTGTAAAACAATGGGTAAATTCCTTGTTATTGCTACTTGGACGTACAGAAAAAGTATGGGTTATCCTTTGAATTATTATAATAATACCATAGGATATGTTGAAAATTTTATGGACTTAATGTTCAAATTGCCTACTGGTCCTTATGTAGCTAATCCTGTTATAATTAATGCATTAGATAAATTGTTTATTCTTCATGCTGATCACGAACAAAACTGTTCTACATCGACTGTAAGAATGGTAGGATCATCTCATGCGGGATTATTCGCCTCTATTTCTGCAGGAGTTTCTGCACTTTGGGGACCATTACATGGTGGAGCTAATCAAGCAGTTCTTGAAATGCTTGAAGAAATTCATGCAAATGGTGGCGATGCCGATAAATATATGGCTAAAGCCAAAGATAAAAACGATCCTTTTAGATTGATGGGTTTTGGACATAGAGTGTATAAAAACTTTGATCCAAGAGCAAAAATTATCAAAGAAGCAGCCGATGAGGTATTGAAAACGCTGGGTGTTGAAGATCCAATTCTAGAAATTGCAAAAAAACTAGAAGCAGCAGCTTTAGTTGATGAGTATTTTGTGTCAAGAAAATTATATCCAAATGTCGATTTCTATTCAGGAATCATCTACAGAGCATTAGGAATTCCTACTGATATGTTTACCGTAATGTTCGCAATAGGTAGATTACCGGGATGGATTGCACAATGGAAAGAAATGCGAGTAAACAAAGAACCTATTGGTCGTCCGCGACAAATATATACAGGATATCCTTTACGTGATTTCAAGACCGTTGAAAAAAGATAAATTTCTATTAAAAGCCTCGCAATTTGCGGGGCTTTTTTTATCTTTGGCACACGAGCTTCGCGAACTGACGAAGTAAAAGCCTAATCAAGATTATATGTTAAAATTAAACATCAAGAACGAAACTTCTAGACTTCGAGCCGTCGTTTTGGGTACCGCAATTAGTAACGGACCAACACCTACAATTGAAGAAGCTTATGACCCAAAATCATTAGAGCATATTGCCGCAGGTACCTATCCGAAAGAGGAAGATATGACAGTGGAAATGCAAGCATTCAACGATGTTTTCGAAAAATATGGTGTTACTGTTTTTCGTCCAAAGGTGATGGAAAACTATAACCAGATATTTGCCCGAGACATTGGTTTTGTGATTGACGATGTCTTTATTAAGTCCAATATTTTACCCGATAGAGAGCAGGAATTAGACGCTATTCAATATGTAGTTGACCAAATAAATCCTTCAAAAGTAGTTCGTCCACACGAGGAAGTCCATATCGAAGGTGGTGATGTGATGCTTTGGAACAATTATATTTTTATTGGAACCTATAAAGGGAGTGATTACAAAGATTATATTACCGCAAGAACTAACAAAGAAGGTGTTCAATATATCAAGGATTTGTTTCCGAACAAGATTATCAAGGAATTTGATTTGGTTAAATCCAAAATTGAAGCACGAGATAATGCACTACATTTAGACTGTTGCTTTCAGCCTGTAGGCGAAAACAAAGGCATTATTTATAAAAGAGGATTCCGTGAAGAAGCCGATTATCTGTTTTTAGTCAAGCTTTTTGGGAAAGAAAATCTATTTCACATCGACAGGGAAGAAATGTATCACATGAATTCGAATGTTTTTTCTATCGATACTAATGTGGTAGTTTCCGAAAAAAACTTCACACGACTCAATAATTGGTTGCGTGCGAAGGGTTTTGTCGTGGAGGAAATTCCATATGCCGAAATAGCCAAACAAGAAGGATTATTGCGATGTTCGACATTGCCGTTGATAAGAGATTAGCCCCCTAACCCCCGAAGGGGGAATTGGTAAAGGCTATTAATATTAGTAAAAGATATTAAAAATATAAAAAAGTAGTTATGAATAATGATAATCGAATTCCCCCTTCGGGGGTTAGGGGGCTTCAAACCACAAATTCCATCCTAATGATTCGCCCGGTGGCGTTCAGGATGAACGAACAAACTGCCGTAAATAATTATTATCAAAAGGTACTCGATAATGTCTCGCCTTCAACCGTAAATGTCAAAGCGCAGGAAGAGTTCGATGCTATGGTAAAAAAATTACGAGCCGTTGGAGTCAGCGTTACTGTTGTCGATGACACTATAAATCCTGATACGCCAGATAGTATTTTTCCAAATAACTGGATTTCTTTCCACGAAAATGGAGATGTAGTTTTATATCCTATGTTTGCCGAAAATCGTCGTCCAGAGCGTCGCGAAGATATTCTGGATATTCTCGAAGAGGATGGTTTTGTCATCAATGAAATCATGGATTATACGTCGGCTGAGGAAGATGGTTTTTATCTTGAAGGGACTGGAAGCATCGTTTTAGACCGAGAAAATGGTAAAGCTTATTGCGCCTTATCACCGCGTGCCGACGAAGAATTATTCATAGAATTTTGTGAAGATTTTGAGTTCTCACCTATACTTTTCGAAGCATTTCAAACCGTTAATGGGGAACGTAAACTAATTTATCATACCAATGTCATGATGTGTATAGGCGATACTTTTGCCGTAATTTGCGCCGATTGCATCGATGATAAAAAAGAGCGAAAAATGGTTTTAGACAGCTTGAGAGGCGATGACAAAGAAATCATTTTGATTACCGAAGCCCAAGTCAATAACTTTGCCGGAAATATGCTCGAAGTAAAAGGGGCTAATGACAGAAGATATTTGGTTATGAGCAACTCGGCACATCAAAGTTTGACCAAAAAACAAATCGCACAAATAGAAGAACACGTGACTATTTTGAGTTCAAGCCTAGATACTATCGAAGCCTGTGGAGGAGGAAGTGCCCGTTGTATGATGGCCGAAATTTTCTTGCCAAGTGAAGAATAACAACCCAATCAAATTTTGTACTTTTGCCAAATGAAAAATAAGAAAACCTTGGTTCTTGGTGCTAGCACAAAACCAGATAGATACGCATACAAAGCCATTACCATGTTAGTCGAAAAAGGACATTCCGTTTTGGCGATTGGTCAAAATGCGGGTGAAGTAGCGGGAATTAAAATCCAAACCAAAGCCATTCCTTTAAAAAATATCGATACCATTAGCTTGTATTTAAACCCTGCGCGCCAGCGTGATTATTACAATTACATCGTTGAGGCAAAACCAAAACGCGTGATATTCAATCCCGGAACCGAAAACCCAGAATTCTATCAATTATTACAATTGAATAACATAAAAGTAGAAGTTGCCTGTACCCTCGTATTGTTGACTACCAATCAGTTTTAGATTTTTCAGGAGCTTAATCCTGCCTTACACTGTATCTTTTTCTGGTCTCGCGAAAAGCGAAGACCAGAAAAAGGATGCCGTTTCAGTCAGGGCTAAAAACGTGTTGTAGTTTCCGCAGGTTTACTAATGAACAATAAACCTAGAAAAGTTATCAGTCCGTTGACAATAATCAGCTCGTTGTCAAAAACATAATCCCCAAAAAGCACCGAAGAATAGCGGCTTATCAAAAAGCAAATTGCTGGCGAAAGCACGCAAATTATTGGCACGAACTTGTCGTGTACTGTTTTCGATTTCATGAACAAGCCAAAAGCATACAAACCCAAAAGCGGTCCATAAGTATAGGAAGCAATTTTGAAAATCATGCTCACCACCGAGGAATCGTTGATGGCATTGAAAACAATAATCACCAAAAACATCAAGAACGAAAAGCTGATATGTACCAAATGACGTGTTCTGACTACGTTTGGTTTGTTCCCGTTTTCCGTTTTATCCATTCCCATAAAGTCTACACAAAAGGAAGTTGTTAAGGCTGTCAATGCCGAGTCGGTAGTGGCAAAAGTAGCAGCAGTTAGTCCCAATAAGAACACAATCGACGGAATCAAACTCAGATGATGAAAAGCTATTTCGGGGAAAAGCAAATCGGTACGAGGTTTTCCGGTAATCAAATCCGTAGGAATAGCAATGTTGTTTTTTGCTGCAAAAATATAAAGTAGAGCTCCCACGCTCAGGAAAAAGATGTTGATAATCACGAATATTCCAGTGAAGGTAAACATGTTTTTCTGGGCTTCGCCAATTGTGGCGCAACTTAGGTTTTTTTGCATTAAATCCTGATCAAGACCCACCATCGCTATGGTTACAAATATTCCGCCCAGGATTTGTTTCCAGAAATAATTTCCTTTCATAAAATCATCAAAGAAAAATACTTTCGAATAATTGCTATTTTTTACTTGTTCGAAAGCTTCAAAAACGGATAGATTTAGACTTTGGCAAACAAAGAATATCGTTAGGAATACCGAGGAAACTAGGAAAAAAGTCTGTAACGTATCGGTGATAATAATAGTTTTCAATCCGCCCCGATAGGTATAGGAAAATATAAGAGCCAAAGAAATAAGCACGGTAACGGCAAAAGGAATTTGGTAGAAATCAAAAACATAGCGTTGCAAAACAATCACCACTAGATACAATCTAAACGAAGAACCAATAGTTCGGCTGATCAAAAAGATGGTGGCAGCCGTTTTGTAACTTACGATTCCTAGTCGTTTTTCGATATAACCGTAGATTGAAGTCAGGTTCATTCGATAATATAAAGGCAGCAATACTTTGGCAATGAAGATAAACCCAATAGCATTTCCTAATACAAACTGAAAATATTTAAACTGATTATCGGGCAGGCCTACTTCGCCTGGAACTGAAATAAAGGTAACTCCCGA
>CANBWX010000097.1 GCA_947373225.1 Flavobacteriaceae bacterium
TAATTGCAGTTGAACCATTATTACAAATAACAATACTATGTGTTGCGTCTAATGTTGTGCTAGCAGTAACCGTAGTTATCTTTTGCCCCATAGAACCACTTACTTCAAAAGTAGAATTTGGAGTCATGGTACCAATTCCTACTTGGGCAATACTTGTATAACTTCCTAGAATAAAAAATAAAAATGGAAAAATAATCAATGAAATATCTTTGCCTTTGGAGATAATTAATTTCATAATAAATAAGTATTTGGAGTTAGTTTATTTATAATATATTAAATAAAAAATCTATAAAAAAATAAATAATGTATTTTATCGGATAAAATTACCGTTTATCTATAAATAATAATATGATTTAAATCATATTATTGTGTTTATTTATTATAAATAAGAGGAATGTATCCAAAAAAAAGCTAATTTTGAAACAGTTTTTATGTTTCCCCAAAACAAAAACCTTCTCATCATGAAAAATCTTAACCTAACCGTATTTTGTTTAGTAATTGCATTTACTTTCACAAATGTTACAGCACAAGTAGGAATTGGAACCACAACTCCTAGAGGTGCATTTGAAATTAACTCTACAACAAATGGATTTATTCCTCCACAAGTAGCACTAACATCAACCAGCACATCTGCTCCAGTTGTAAACCCACAAACAGCAGGTGCTCCCATTGCTGGAACAGAAATCTATAATACAGCCACAGCTGGTTCAGGAGGAACAGCAGTTACCCCAGGATATTATTTCTGGGACGGCTCATTATGGGTGAGATTATTAACAGCCAACACCTCTGGCTGGTCTTTATTAGGGAATTCAGGAACTTCAGAATTTACAAATTTCATAGGAACAACTGACGACAATCCCCTTGTTGTGAAAACAAATGGCTCTGAAAAAATGAGAATAACCGAAACTGGAGAATTAGCAATAGGTAATACTGACCCTGCCGCAACATTAGATGTTAGTGGCACTATTTATGCCAACAACAAAGGAAAAAATGCTTTTGTATTGAATTCAGTAGGAACTAATTATGGTTTTCTTTCAAACCCAACCCAAGATGTCTGGACTTTAGGTTATGGAACAGCAATAACAACTCTGGCAACTCCCGTTTTATCATGGACAGCGGCAGGAAATATTGGCTTAGGAACGGCTTCTCCCAACGCATTACTTCATCTAAAAAATGGGCATATCAAAAGTGAACAAACCACTGCACCAACATTAACTATTACAAATGGAAATGGAATAGATGGCGCTACTATTAGTTCTGCATCTTCTGACATTAGAGGATTAATTGATATTTCAGGAACACCAACAAGCTCAACAACAACTAGTTTAACGATTACATTTAACAATCCATACAATAGCGCACCAATAGTAATGGTTACTCTTGAAAACGATGCTGCTCAAGATTACAAAGTATGGGTAGATACCGTTACAACAACTTCTTTTAACATTAATTTTAAATCGAGTAGCACCGTCAATCCTCGTTTTACTTATTTTGTTATGGAATAACTTCCTTTAAAAATATAAAACAAACAAAGACCTTAATAATCATCAGGGTCTTTGTTTTATAAAATCATATATTTTATATTTTAATTTCAAAAATATTAATAACATTAGAAAAACACTTCATTTAGACACTTACGCTACCATTCACTGCATAAACATATCAATTAATAAAATAATAAGTAAGATTTAAGTTGCTATTTTATCATTTTTTTAATAAAAAAATGATATTTATCAAAAAAAAACTATTTTTGATATTATAGTTTTCTACGTTTCCCCCAAAACAAAAACCTTGACATCATGAAAAATCTTAACCTAACCGTATTTTGTTTAGTAATTGCATTTACTTTCACAAATGTTACAGCACAAGTAGGAATTGGAACCACAACTCCTAGAGGTGCATTTGAAATTAACTCTACAACAAATGGATTTATTCCTCCCCAAGTAGCGCTAACATCAACAAGCACATCTGCTCCAGTTGTAAACCCGCAAACAGCAGGTGCTCCTATTGCTGGTACAGAAATATACAACACAGCTACTGCTGGATCTGGAGGAACTGCAGTTACTCCAGGATATTACTACTGGGACGGATCTTTATGGGTTCGATTATTAACGGCCAATACATCAGGTTGGTCCTTGTTAGGAAATTCTAGCACTGTGGCAACAACTAATTTTTTAGGAACAACTGATGCAATTGATTTTGTAACCAGAACAAACAATTTGGAACGTATGCGCATCAAATCGAATGGAGATGTGGGTATAGGAAATACTTCGCCAACTTCAAGATTAGATGTAGCCACAGGTGTTACTACGACAAATACCATTATAAATGCAAGTGGTAGCATAAACGACTTTTTACAGCTTAATGTTCAAAATACAAGTACAGGAACTCAAGCACAAAGTGGTTATTCTGCAACAGCTGACAATGGATCTGCAACAACCGGCTTTGCTTGGATTGGAATTAATAATTCTACCTTTAATTATCCAACAGCTTATAATATAGGTGGCGCAAATGACGTAAGCTATGTAGGTAGCGGGCAGGATATGTATATTGCCAATGCCAATAACACTAAATCAATACTATTTTCAACAGGTAAAGCTACAACACCCTTTTTTAATGAAAGGATGCGATTAACTAATGCTGGAGATTTTGGTATTGGAACCGCATCACCTGCTGCAAAATTAGACGTTGCTGCGGGAACAACCGCTAATAATACTGTAGTCAATGCAACAGGTAATATCAATGATTTTTTACAGTATAACGTTCAGAACTTAAATACATCATCCCATGCTCAAAGTGGTTATTCTGCCACTGCCGATAATGGCTCAGCAACTACTGGTTTTGCTTGGATAGGAATTAACAACTCAACTTTTAGTTATCCTACTGCCTATAACATAGGTGGTGCAAATGATGTAAGCTATGTAGGGAGCGGGCAAGATATGTATATAGCCAATGCTAACAACACCAAATCAATCATATTTTCGACAGGCAAAAGTTCGAGTCCTTATTTTAACGAAAGAATGCGATTAACCAATGCCGGAAAACTAGGTATAGACACCTCAAGTCCTTCCTCAACTTTAGATGTTAATGGTTCGTTTGCAGTAAATCTTGTAACTATAAGTTCTACATCAACATTAGCCGATGATGTTTGCAAAGTTATCTTGACAAATAGCGCTACTAACATAACTATTACATTGCCAGATCCTGATACTTGTCCAGGACGTTTGTTAAGTTTTACCCGTAATCCTTCTTCCACCGGCACGGTAACATTAGACCCTAGCGGATCTGCAACAATCCAAAATTTAGACGGAACACTAACCGCAACAACTACAATTCCTATTCACTCTTCAACAGGTGGAGGTGTAAATATTCAGTTTTGGTCTGATGGTACAAACTGGTATCGATAAAACTAAATATATTTTAGAAACATCCAAAAAGATCTTAGTTTTAAGTAACCAAGATCTTTTTCTTTGGCATAAGCTTCGCGTTCAAAACTTATGTTTCTATAAGCCAAATCGGTATTTTTATACTGAATTAATCGTACCAAAAATTCAGCACAATACCAAATAAAAAAAGGGAGCAACAACAACTCTAACTGTTGCCTTAAATGAATGCGTTCATGATTTACAAATACTAAATTTTCCTTGTCTAATGGATATTTTACCAAAACAAAAGGAAATATTGCTATGCCCCGAAATCCCTTAGGTATTATTTTTTTGGTAACAAGTAGAAACATTCGCTTTAAAGTATATAAATTTGTAGTTATGAAGGAACAAAGTAATGAAAATAAATTAATTGAAGGCGAAGATTTTTATTACACCCCAGAAGGCTATAAATGCTTTACCGAAAAATACCATTTAAAAAAAGGTTTTTGTTGCAAAAGTGGCTGTCGCCATTGCCCTTATGGATTCGATAAAAAAACAGGTGAAATTAAAAAATAAACAATATTCAGTCCAAAAAACGAATGAAATATGACTTTTAAAGAACAAATACAAGCAGGAATTCCAACTATTTTGCCTCAACCAAAACAGTACGAAACAACTATTAATCACGCACCAAAACGGAAAGAAATCCTTTCGGACGAAGAAAAAAAATTGGCTCTTCGCAATGCACTTCGCTATTTCGAACCGCAACATCATGCGGAATTAATCAAGGAATTTGCCGAAGAATTGAAAACTTATGGTCGCATTTATATGTACCGTTTTCGCCCAGATTACAAAATGTATGCACGATCAATTGCCGATTATCCCGGAAAATGCGAACAGGCAAAAGCCATTATGCTTATGATTCAGAACAATCTGGATTATGCCGTGGCACAACATCCACATGAGTTAATTACGTATGGTGGTAATGGTGCCGTTTTCCAAAACTGGGCACAATATTTATTGACGATGCAATATTTGTCACAAATGACCGAGGAACAAACGCTCACCATTTATTCGGGTCACCCAATGGGACTATATCCTTCAAGCAAAGAGGCACCACGAGTGGTTGTAACTAACGGAATGGTAATTCCTAACTATTCGAAACCCGATGATTGGGAAAAATTCAATGCGCTTGGCGTTTCACAATACGGGCAAATGACCGCCGGAAGCTATATGTACATTGGCCCGCAAGGCATTGTTCATGGAACTACAATTACGGTTTTGAATGGTTTTCGAAAAATAAAAACCAGTCCCCAAGGCGGATTATTTGTAACTTCAGGATTAGGCGGAATGAGTGGCGCGCAACCAAAAGCCGGAAATATAGCTGGTTGTATAACGGTTTGTGCCGAAGTAAATCCGAAAATAACGCATATTCGCCACAGTCAAGGTTGGATAAACGAAGTCGTTGAAAACATTGATGATTTAGTAAAAAGAGTCGCTTTGGCGAAAGCCAACAAAGAAATAGTTTCCATCGCGTACCTCGGAAATATCGTGGATGTTTGGGAACGATTTGACGAAGAAGATATTTATATCGATTTAGGTTCCGACCAAACTTCGCTACATAATCCTTGGGCAGGAGGCTATTATCCAGCAGACATTTCTTTTGAAGATGCCAATGAAATGATGGCAAATAATCCGGATTTATTCAAGGAAAAAGTGCAAGAAACATTGCGTCGTCAAACCAATGCCATCAATAAACACACAGCAAAAGGAACTTATTTTTTCGATTATGGAAATGCTTTTCTGCTAGAAGCATCTCGCGCCGGAGCTGATATCATGGCAGCAAACGGAATCGATTTTAGATACCCAAGTTATGTGCAAGACATCATGGGACCCATGTGTTTTGATTACGGTTTTGGTCCATTTCGATGGGTTTGTGCCTCAGGAAATCCCGAAGATTTACAAAAAACAGATACCATTGCTTGTGAAGTTCTTGAGAAAATGGCAAAAACTGCACCAGCCGAAATTCAGCAACAAATGCAAGATAATATTCGCTGGATAAAAGGCGCACAAGAAAATAAATTAGTTGTTGGTTCACAAGCCAGAATTCTTTATGCGGATGCCGAAGGAAGAATGAAAATTGCCGAAGCTTTTAATCAGGCTATTGCCAAAAGTGAGATTGGAACGGTAGTTTTAGGACGTGATCATCACGATGTTTCTGGTACAGATTCACCATATCGAGAAACTTCAAACATCTACGACGGTTCTCGTTTTACAGCCGATATGGCGATACAAAACGTGATTGGCGACAGTTTTCGTGGCGCTACTTGGGTATCGATTCACAATGGCGGAGGTGTTGGTTGGGGCGAGGTTATAAACGGCGGTTTTGGTATGGTTCTTGATGGTACAAAAGAAGCTTCAAAACGAATAGAATCAATGCTTTTTTGGGATGTAAATAACGGAATTTCCAGAAGAAGTTGGGCACGAAACGAAGGGGCAATTTTTGCCATAAAAAGAGCAATGGAAACACAACCTTTGCTTAAAGTTACGATTCCTAATATAGTTGATGAAAATTTGTTTCAAGTTTAATTCTAATCTTTTAAATCAAAAAAAACATGAAAGCAATTAAATTATTTCCAGTTCTACTCCTTTTTGTATTAAGTGCTTGCAGCTCCGTAAGTGTGTATTCCGATTTTGATAAAGGGGTCGATTTTAGTCAATATAAAACCTACGCTTTTCATAGAAAAGGTATTGATCGAGTTCAAATTTCAGAAATGGATAAAAAACGAATTCTCCAAGCCATTGATTTAGAACTTGGTAAAAAAGGAATGGCAAAAAGTGAAAATCCCGATTTATTAATCAATATTTTCACCAAAGAAAGAGAACAAGTTGATGTAAACCAATACAATATGGGTTGGGGCTACGGCTGGAGAGGCGGATGGAATCCTTACTTATGGGGAGGGCAGAATTTTGTAAGCACCTCAACTGAAGGGACACTTTACATTGATTTGATTGATTCTAAAAGAAAAGAATTAATTTGGGAAGGCGAAGGCGTGGGTTATTTAACTCAAAATCGTTCCGGAAAAGATGCACGAATCAATGAGTTTGTCGCAAAAATATTAGCTCAATATCCTCCTAAAAAATAATCAGGTTACAGGTTGCAGGTTGTAATAAATATCAAAAAACGAACCGTAACAGCGATGTTGCGGTTTTTTTATGGCTTCAATTTTTGTTCAAAACTATTTGTATTATTTACAACTTCGCCCTCATATTTTAACTTCCAACCCATAGAATTAGTCACAATTAAAATTTTAGATAATTCACTAATTAGTCTGTTTTTAGCATTCGATTTCAAGGTAGATTTATCGACTTTCTTAGCTAAATTGTCTTTGGCAATTTTATTTATCTTATTATAATCGTCACCTGTAAATTCGTTAAAAGTGCTTTGGTCAACGCTATAATATTTAATATCCGGACTGATTTTTATTTCCTCCGGCGGAATATTTGTAATCGTCACCGTTTTATTTGGCGCATCAATATCATATTTTACTTGGCGTAAATCGAAACTCACGGTCACATCTGCATTGATGACCACCAAGGCTTTTTTGTCGAAAGAAATCAAATCTCCAAAATATTTATTTTGATCTTTATACGTCATTACTTGCGAAAAATGCCCTTCGGTAACAACTAATTTCCCAACATTTTTGATCTGTTCCTGAATCAAAGCCGTATCATATTCAACTGTTGAAGTATTGTTTTTTAAAGAAAAGTATTTGTATCCAAAAAATAAAACCAAGCCAACAAGAATTACAATTACCCATTTTCTGATTTCTGCTATCTTTTCGAAAAAATTTGGATTTACAGGTGCTTTTTGTACCATTTTAAAATTGTATTTTAGGATATTTCAATGCTAAAGTATTCATTTTTTGTTTCAAATTAGAAAGAAATTTTTTATGTTTTTCAGAATCTGGATTAAACGGACGATGTGCCAATCCTTTTTGAATACTTTCCACTTCGTCCATAATTGTATGACTTTCTTCTGAAATTGCGGTTTCGAAAAATCGATCCCAAATATAATCGATCGCTAACTGACTTGGATGCAACATATCTTCGGCATAAAAACGATAATCCCGAAGTTCGTCCATTAGGATTTCATAGCTTGGAAAATACTCCAATTGCAAATTTTGAATTGCAGTAATCAAATGCGCTTTACTTCGTTGATTTTCTACAAAACCATCTTTGATGTGGCGAACAGGCGAAATTGTGAAAATAATTTTGCAATTAGGATTCAATTTTTGGATGAATCCTATTGTATTTTGAATTGATTTTTCGATTGTTGCCACCGATAAAATTTCTTTACTAAACTGTTTTTGTGGCACTTTATGACAATTAGCAACAATAGTATTATTGTCTACATTATTGTAAACCCAAGACGTTCCGTAAGTGATAATAAAATGAGTAGATTCAGCAATTTTTTGATGCGTTAATTCGATAATTTTATTCAAATTAGCAACTAATTCAGCTTCATTAGAATTGCTCAAATCCGAATGAACATCGAAGCAATGCCAGCGTTCATCGTGAAAAAAAATGTCTTTTTTGGTAAAAAATTCAAGATTTACAGCTTTCGAAATTATTTTTTCTATTGCCAATGGATGAAACAAAATTCCAAAAGGATTGCACGTATTTTGGAACTTAAAATAGCTCAACTTCTCTGCCATATTTTCGGCAAAACAAGAACCAAAAGATACAATTTTCGAATTATAATCTATTGGAAATTTACTTTTGGAAATAGGAATTTCAGTTCTGAATTTCATTTATTTTCTTTCAAAAATAAGAAATTAATTGTAGAATAATTGTGACTTTACATGCGTAGCATTATTTCCTCCAAATAATATGTTTTCCGAAACAATTTCTGTTGGATAATTGTTTGAGTCGTATAGGTATTTGCTCAAATTCATTTTAATCGATGATGTAGATTGATCTTCATCTATATGTTTAACCAAAGAAGTTATAGAACTACTTACGCCATTATTTGAGGAAATTATTGTAGAATAATCGAGCAATTTATTAAAACCTAAAATATTTGATAAAGCATTATTTTTAGAATCATAAGTTTTACTTATCGTATTTTCTGCCAAAATACCTGCTCCTGCATCATCTAAAATTTTATCATCTTTAATAAGATTTCCGTTTTGAAAATATAAGGTTCCGTGATAAATCTTAACATCATTATTATTTGAATCCTTTGTTAACTTTTCATAAGAAACCGAACCATCTGTATTGTGAACATAATTTAACACATAATTATCCGATGAAGTAATTTTTACCAATTCCCCATCAGTATAAGCGTATTGCAGGGTATTTACATGTTGGTTTGATTTATCTAAGTCCGTAATTTTTGTTATTAAATCTCCTGTATAAGAAAATGTTGAATTTTTATCAACCTTATCAATATTCACTATTTTATTTCCGTCATAAGTAAGGAGTGTTGTATTTGAAGATCCATCAGCCGAAACTTCAACTACTTTTTTCAATAACTGAACTTGAACCAAACCAACTACTTCATTAGTACAAGAACTAAGCGTTATCAACAACACCGATACTAAACAAATTATTTTATTTAGGTTTTTCATAATATATAGGTTTTTCATCAACTTTTTGGGGGCTTATTTAATTGATAAATCAAACTTAAAAAAATAGAATAATAACCACAATATTCATCGTTACACTCCCAATATTTCTGTTAAACTGCTATCCTAGATTGCTAAACAATTTATTTCAAACATAAAAAAACCCTTTCAGGACGAAAATCCAGAAAGGGTTTCTATTATAAAAAATAAGTTTTTTTTACTTCACAAAGTCAACGGCTTTCGCCAAAGCTTCTTCCAAACCTTCAGATTTTTTTCCACCAGCAGTTGCGAAAAAGGGTTGTCCTCCGCCTCCACCTTGAATAAATTTACCCAATTCACGAACTACTTGGCTTGCATTAAGTCCTTTTTCGGCAACTAATTCTTTCGAAATATAGCACGATAACATTGGTTTTTCGTCTTCGGCTGTCGCCAAAACCAAGAACAGGTTTTTTCCTAAATTACCTAATTCGTAAGCCAAATCCTTTGCTCCTTCTGCGCTTAAATCAACTTGTTTTGACAAGAATTGAACTCCGTTTATATCTTGTAATTCTGTAGCTAATTCTGCTTTCAAATGCTGCACTTTATCTTTCATCAAAGCCTCAATTTGCGACTTCAATTTAGCATTTTCGTCTTGCAACAAATGAACCGATTTCATAACGTCTTGCGGGTTTTTCAACGCGATTTTAACCTCATTCAATGTATTTTCCTGCGTAGCAAAATGTGCTTTTACAGCATCGCTTGTAATAGCTTCAATACGACGAATTCCGGCTGCAACTGCTCCTTCTGAAACAATCTTGAAATGCCAGATTTCGGCGGTATTCTTCACGTGAATTCCACCGCAAAGTTCCATGCTTTCGCCAAATTTTATCGCACGAACTTCATCTCCGTATTTTTCTCCAAAAAGTGCCATCGCTCCTTCTGAAACGGCTTGCGCAAACGGGATATTTCTACGTTCTATTAATGGTAATTGTTGTTGGATTCTTGTATTTACAAAATCTTCAACTTGTTGCAATTCGGTTTCCGTCATTTTTGCAAAATGCGAAAAGTCAAAACGCAAATAATTTGGGTTTACCAAAGATCCTTTTTGTTCTACGTGAGTTCCCAAAATACTTCGCAAAGCTTGGTGCATCAAGTGCGTAGCCGAGTGATTT
>CANBWX010000098.1 GCA_947373225.1 Flavobacteriaceae bacterium
TTTGAAGTAATAGATTGTCTAATCCTTCCAGCACCCAATTAAAAACCCCGCTCAACTCGTTATTTATAATTTTGGTATGTAGTTCCTTATCTTGTTTATGTTCTGCTATTGTAACATCAAAGTTTAAAATCAAAAATCTACGAAAAAAAGCGTGTGTGTGTTCGGTGTCCTTTGGTAACTCATTGCAATTGAAAATTAACTTTGCATAGTCTTCAATCATAAAAGGTTCTCCATAGGGCAAACGTGCCTGTATTGGCTCAATTGACACCAATTGTTTAAACATATTCGCATCTAGTCGGCCGTTCATTTCACTGGCATAGTTTACCAGCTTATTACTTATTTTTGCCCTTGAATAATTCGCATCTGTTGTCAGGCTTTCAATTGCATAACTGCTTATGTTTTCTCTTCCCAATAAAGCGCAAATAATCTCAAAAAATACGCTCTTGCCGTTCGCTCCTGTTCCTAATAATACGAGTGCTTTTTCTTTTTTTAAACCTTTGGTAAAAACATAACCCATAAACTCGGCCAATACTTTTTGTTTATTAGGATCGGGCAATACATCGTTTAAATACTTTCGAAATATTGGTGCTTTTGCATCTTTATCATAGTCAAAAGATAACTTATGTGTTAAAAAGTCATCTCTTCTAAATGGCCGTAATTTTTTGCCAAATGGAGTAATTTCCATCGTGCCGTTATTTAAATTTATAAGTACATTGTCTTTGTTTCCTTCGGGAGTCTCTAAATATGATTCGGCAAGAAATTGCTTGTATAACTCATCTTTGAAAGTATGTATTTTACATTTAAATTTTTCAACTCCCATTTTCAAGGCTATATTTCCTAAAAAATGTTGAAATGATTCTTTACCAATTTCTTTATGATAAGTACCATCATATAAAAATATAGATCCATCTTTTTTACTTAATCCCCATTCGTTGGATTCGGCAATTTTTAGAAGTTGCTCAATACATAATATCAAATAGTGATTTTTATTTAATTTGAAACCAGCTAATTTTTTTTCGAGTGCTTCGGCTTCTGTTTGTAGCGTTTCGTCTTTACCGTTTTTAAGTGATTTTTTGATTTCACATAATCTAGCTTCGAGTTTAATTGTTTCGGGAAATGCTAACAATTTGAAGTCAATTTCTACAATAGAATTAAGTAGTTCCTTTAAAATATCTTCGCTGGTTTTTTGCTCAACTTCTAATCCTTCAACGATCTTTAAATAATCATCGGCAATAAGTTTTTTTAATTCGCTCATAGCTCCTTTTTATTTAGATAGGATTAAACAGTCCATTAACTCGGCTTTCTTGTAATAGTTGATTTTACCAACCTTGTACACATTTATTCTGCCTTGCTTATGCCATCTCCAAAGGGTTGTGCCTTTTATTTTAAGAAGTTCTAAGGCTTGACTTGTGAGTAATAACTCATCGGCTGGAGTTGGTGCAAAACCTTCCTTAAATGCTTTCAATTCGGCTCTAACCCCGATTAACATAAGCTCGACTAATCCTTCGGGAGTACCTTCAAATAATGTTTTACTACTTTGCATAATTCAGTTTTTTAGAGTTGAAAAATGCCACATCTTCTGCGGTAAATAAAAAGTGGCCATTCTCTAGTGTTATGGCTGGAGTAATTTTGTTGCCCTTTACTAGATATGCAACGTTTCGTTGAGTACAACCCAATTTTTGGGAAACTTGTTTTGTAGTTAAATAGCTCATAAGCTTTGGTTTTAACAGTTAGACAATAATTTGCTTGACCGAAAAACAAAAGTGTAAATGATGTATTAAGAAGTTACCGTACAAAAAATACAACTAATTAAGATTTTAGTTATATTTGCAAAGTATTAGACGGTCGAAAATTTAATACTTTTTTGTTGTGCTTCGGTTACTTCAAAATTTCAAAATAAACTCAAATGTTTTTCTAATCGGAAGGCTTTTGGGTTTTTTTATACCTTTTAACTTTCCTTACTTAGATAACGTTTAAAAAATCTTTCTGTTTGTAGAAATCATAAAATAAATTTTTTTCGTTTTCTTCTTAACAAAGATAATTTGTTATTATGCTCATATGATTTTTAGTTATTCACAAAACATCTCCTATTTTTATTTTTTTTAAAAAAGCATTAAACGCTATACTGCAAGGGTTCTAAGGACTTATTACAATATCTTTATTTATGTTTTTCTTTATTTAGTAAATCGAAATATTTACTTCGAATGTTAATAAGCCAGTTTTTCCATTATCAAAAAAAAGCGGTATTTTTTTATTAATGCACGAAATGCACGAAATGCAACTCGAAACAACATCTTTTTTTATTGCATTTAATATTATTTTTTATCTTTTATATTCAAATTAATCAAAGTGCAGAAATTACAAAAGGGTAATTATTTAAAATATTTTGCAACTTCTTTTGCTTTATCATTGTTGGTTTTTCCTACATATTTTAAAAACATTGCTTCTGTGCTATGTCCTGATACGTACATTAAGTAAGAAGTTGGAATAGTTCCATAGTTATTACTTGCGAAGGATCTCCGCCCGATATGGCTCGAACAAAGTTCCCACTTCTTATAATTATCATAAACCTTTCTTTTATCTATTTCTTTGCCACCGTAAACGATATTATTTATTTTAGCTTTCTCACATACTTTCTTTAAAGCTTTGTTATAATCCTGATCGGTTAATTTATCAGGAAATTGAAAACCTCTTTTATTTAGAATATTGATAATTTTAGTATGTAATGGTATTGACATGATTTTACCTGTTTTCTTTTGAGTAAAATCGATATACATTTGATTCTCTTCGGTTCTAATCATATCAATTGTAAATCTCATAAAATCACTAATACGCTGGCCACAGTATGCCGATATAATCAACCAATCTTTTGCGGTTTCATTCTCGGAGGTTTCTTGTGTTGATTCCTCTATTTTTTTTAAATCAATAAGATCTAAATAAATACTATCTACCTTCTCGGGTTTTATAGTAGTTCCCTCCAGCTGGTGGCTAACTTCCAATCCTAAAAACTTGGCTCGTTTACATACTGTTTTTATAAAAGAAAATTCTCTTTGTATGGTATTATGTGCGTAATTTTCAGACTTATAATAAGCTATAAACTCATTCTTAAAGCTATCATTAACATCTATTACATTTATAGTATGTTTTCTATAAGCTTGAAAGTTTTTAAGCTTCATTTGAATAGTTTTATACTTCATTACCGAAGGAGGATTCAATTCGTTTTTTTTATTCTCCAAATAATAATCAAAAAAGGAAATTAAATCCGTTGGTATTATTTCGTTTTTCTTTGGGTTGTTGCAATTATCAATTTGGATTTTTAACCATTCTTTGGAAATAGTTGAAGGATCACATTTATTAAACTCATCAATAATAAAAGCTTCAATATGTGAAAGCTTGTATTTTAATTCGTTTTGAATTATTAAAGCTTCTACATTACGATTATGTATAACAACATCACTATTCTTTCTTTCTGTAATTACTTCTTTAAATCCTTTGTTCCAATATTCTTTGGTAACAAATATTTTACTATCTCCAGCCAAAGTAAAATCAGTATAGGGATATTCAACTAATTGCTTAGTCGTTTTATTCATAACCTTACTAGGTAAATCTGAAATTCTAAATAATAACCTTAAGGTTAAAGAAGCTCTATCTTTATTTGATCGATATAAGAAGTTGATAGTTGCCATACGATTGTAATTTATTTGTATTGCAAATGTACGGTAAAAAGAAATACAACAAAATTAAAAGAAAAAAATAATTTTTTTAATCAGTTGTAAAGTATTGTAAATAAAGGGATATAAGTATATTTTTGATTTTGTTGTTTTTCTTTAAATTTCATTTATTGCAGTCCCTTTCTCTCTGCAAGTTTTATCTAAAATTTATTAAAACCCTCGAAAGCGACTGCTTTCGAGGGTTTTTTATTACAAAAATATTCAACTATTCCTCTGTTTTTCTGATAATTAATGCTCATTTCGAGTTGTCTATTTTTTTAATATACAAGTTTTTTAATGAGAGAATTACGGTTGTATTGTATCTAAAATCAGTAGTGTTTTATCAAATTTTTACAAATTACTAAAAATAAGATATTTACAAATTTGTTGTGTTTTTTGGATAGTTTTTTTCATAAAACATTAAGGATACCTTTCTTATTCGGTTAGGCATAATAAGTAAAATGTGATTTTGTTTTTTATTGAGTTTTGATTTCAAAAAATACAAATGGAATTCTGGTATAAATTTCATAATAATAAAGAAAATAAATTTAATACAAGCTTTAAGAAAGTAGTGGAATTAGTCTGTTTTCTAAATCATTATGTGTTCAAAATGTAGATATTATTCTACAAACAAGTAGAAACCACACTACAAAGTAAATGACTTTAAATCAGGAACTTTGCAAATTAATAAATTGTTATTTTTTAACGATTCGATTTTTAATAACCTAGCAATTATAATGAACATTCAATAAATAAAGACAATTATGAAACAGTTTTACTCTTCTATAAGAAACAAAGAATATGTAAAAAATTATCTAGAACGTCATTCACCTTCTTCTCCTTATTCCAAAAAGCAAGAAACAAGTGATCCTATAAAAGGCGTAAAAAAACTTCTGTTTTCATTATTGCTTGTAATGGGTTTGATGTTCTCCAATTTTAGTTTCGCTCAAAATGCTGCTAAAGCTACTACTGGAACAGGCTTGTATAAGAATAAAATTTTCTGGATAAACTGGGATTTAAACGGTAATAATAGTGATGGTGATATAATTACAAATGGCACCACGAGAAGTTTTACGAGTCCAGCGGGAGTGATTTATACTGCTACAATTTCGAATGTTGTAGAGACAATCAAAGGAAATTTTTCAAGCGCTTTTCTAGATGGTTATTCATTCAATAACATTATATATGGTTATAATGGTTTTGCTACAACTGGTGAAAAAATTATTGCATTGAATAATCAACATAATGGTACCGGTACTGGAAACAAAGTTTCTTTTAGAGTTTCTGTTACAGCTCAATTGCCAACAGGAGGGATAATCAATCCTGCTGGTATCGCTATTGCAGGATCTGAATCATTGGCTTACAATGGAGAATATTACCAGTTGTCAGTGCCGTCTACTTCGTTGCCGTTACGTTATTTAGACAAGTATATTTATAATAACATCTGGACTTCAATGAGTACAGAATTAATAGTTTCTAACAGCGGTCATACTGTTAAAACAACAAATCCAGGTTCTGGCGATGGTTTAGGAGATTCTTTAGTTCTTGCCGAAGATGTTCCTTATGTAGATGTAGTAGTTCAAGGAGGTGGGGGACAGTCCGTTGCTGTTGGTGTTTTTGAAGAATTGGATTATTCGGATGCACCAGCATCTTATGGTGCTGCCTTTCATATCGTTAATTCGTCATTTTCTGGAGGAATATTTCCGGATGGGAATAATTTTTTAAGTACCACAACCAATGTTTTAGATGCTAATAGAGCTACACTAGTAAACCCATTATTAGTTATTGGCTCGATTGTTGACACAGAACCTGCAGCTTTTTTTGCTGCACCAGGAACTATCCCAAATGGCGATGATACTGATGGATTAGCTGATGAAGATGGTATTGTAGCCTACCAGTGGAGTAATTGTTCAGGGACGGTATTTGTGAAAAATTTAACAGGGACACCAGCAAAATTATATGTATGGATTGACGCCAATAGAAATGGAACCTATGATGCTACAGAATTAGCTACTGTAAATGTCCCAACAGGAACAAACGGCAATGTCACTATACCATTAACATCAATCGCAGGATTAACAAAAGGAGTAAATTATTACTCCCGTTTAAGACTTACTACTGATTTAAGTTTAGCTGGACCTACAGGTTTTGCACCTGATGGGGAAGTAGAGGATAGTTGGATACAAATTAACCAAAATGTTATTGCATCATCTAATTCCCCAGTTTGTGCAGGAAATACAATATTGCTTTCTGCTACTCCGGTTGTAGGGGCTACTTATGCTTGGATAGGACCTAACGGATTTAATTCTACATTGCAAAATCCAACTATTACTAATGCAAAAAGTGTTAATGGAGGAACTTATACTTTAACAACTACATATTCTGCGGGTTGTTCAATTACAGATACCACAAGTATAGTTGTTAATTCAAACCCAACTGTACCAATTACCACAGTAACTCAACCAACATGTACAGTACCTTCAGGTACAATTACAGTAACAGTGCAAACAGCAAGTGATACCTATAGTTTTGATAACGGTGCTACTTTTCAAGCACTCAATGTTAAATCAGGATTAGCAACAGGAAGTTACAATGTCATTATCCAAAACCTTGCAGGTTGTGTTTCGACAGCGACTGTTACGGTGATCAATGCACAACCAGCAACACCAGTTCAACCTACTTTAAGCACAGTTACTCAACCAACATGCTCAACCGCTACAGGAAGTTTCACAATAACTAATTATAATGCAGCTTACACTTATACATTTACGCCGTCAGCAGGAGTTGTTAACACTGCAGGAACAGTTACTGCACCAGCAGGAAGTTATACAGTAACAGCAACTTTGGTAGCTTGTACTTCTGTGGCTTCGGCAAGTATAACCATAAATGCACAACCAGCAACACCAGCTGCGCCTATATTATCAGCTTCAACAGTCACTAATCCTTGTCCTGTTACTACTGCTAATTTGTTAGCTGCACATTCAGAAACAACACCTACTAATACCACTTTAGTTTGGTACACAACACCAAATCCTTCGAGTTCAAGTATAGCTTATGCTACGCCAACAACTGCCACGGCAGGTGCTTACTATGCTTTTTATTTAGACAATGTTAATGGTTGTTTGAGTCCAGCCTCAGCCTCATTAACCGTTACTATAACTGCTTGTTGTGCTGCAGGATATATATCGCCAATTTTACACTAAGTATATTTAAGAAACAACTATTATGAAATTTATAAAAATGAATCTATCTAAAAAGTTTTTTACTTTATTAATGCTAGTAATGGCTAGTATTACTGGGTTTTCGCAAACTAAGGTAAACTTGGCGCTTCATAATCCACTGACAACTCCAGTAGGGAGTACTTTTAATTGGTATAGCGCTACCCCAGTAAGCACCAGTACTATTTTGTCGCCAAGTCTAATTGCTGCGGCACCTGCAGGAACGTATTACGGAGCTTACACCGATAATGCTTCAAGTCCTTGTTATAGCCCAGCTGTAAAAGTAGATGTGGTTACCAATATTTGTCCAGCTACAACTGCAGATATAACAGCTAAACTTCCTGCAGGATCAACTATGGAGTGGCATACAACTGCTACGCCAAGTACTAGTGACCTTGTTACTAATACGGCTGCTCTTACGGTAGGAGCAGGAACCTATATTGCTTATAATAATGTAGCAGGCGTTTATACCTATGCTAACGAAGTGGCTATTGTTACTATAATACCAACTTTGGCTGCACCAACTGCAACATCAGGAGGTGACCAAATAGCTTGTGAAACTTCACCAATACAAACCTTGACAGCTACCGCAACCGGAAATACAGTTACTTGGTATAATGCTGCATCAGGCGGAAGCGTGGTAGCTAGTCCTACATTAAGTGCAACAGGAACAATAACGTATTACGCTCAAAACTCAGATCCAAGTTATTGTCCGAGTACAACTCGAACAGCGGTTACCTTGACGATTAATCCTAAAATAACTTTCACAGCCACGCCAACACAAATCACATGTAATGGAGGAACAGGAAGTGTAGTTTTAGCATCAAGCGGCGGAACAGGAACCTTGACTTATAGTGGTGATGCAACAACAGCCTTAACAGCGGGAACTTACAATTATACCGTAACGGATGCCAATGGATGTACAGCAACAGCAAGTGCAACTATCAACGCTGCACCATCAGCAATAACTTTCACAGCCACGCCAACACAAATCACATGTAATGGAGGAACAGGAAGTGTAGTTTTAGCAGGATTGCCAAGTGGTGCATGGACAATCAATCAATCTGGTACAGCTGCCACAACATATTCTAGCAATACATCATCTTATACCGTTTCAGGGTTAACAGGAGGGACTTATGCTTTTACAGTTACAAGTGCAGCTGGTTGTATTTCAACTTCTACTTCGAATGTGGTTTTGATTAATGCGATTTGTGCAATAGCGGATGTGTATCCAACCCAAACACCAAGCACTACCTTGCCAACCACAGTTGGTAATGTAACAGATGCAAGTGGAACAGGAACAGATACCATAAATGGAGTAGCAGTAACAACATTAAACACAGATGTAACGCCAGTAACCGCAGGACCATTAAGTATTGATAAAGAAGGCGTATTGACCTTAGCAGCTAGCACCCCATCAGGAAGTTACCCAATCACATACACAATCTGTGAGATAATCCCAGTAGGCGGAGCAGCGGTAAGTCCAGCGAATTGTTCAACCGTAACCAATACAATTATCGTGTTGAGTCCAATCGTTGCAAATGTAGATACCGCAACAGTACCAGCAGGTGGAACCGTACCTAATGTAGTTAGCAATGACACGTTAAACGGACAACCCGCAGTAATAGGAAACAACGTTAACTTAACAGGAGCAAGTGTACCAGCAGGCTTAACCTTGAACCCTGACGGAACAATTACAGTAGATCCATTCGCAGTAAGTGGGACATATACAGTTGTATATACCATCTGTGAGATTGGAGCAGTACCAGCGAATTGTGCAACAGCTACAGCTACGGTGAAAGTAACAGTAATTCAAGCAAATCCTGATGTATACAGTGTGTTACCAGGAACAAATACACAGAATGTAATTATAAATGACACCCTAAACGGTAGCCCAACTGCGATAGGAATTGGAGCAGGACAAGTAACTTTGACTTCTACACCAAAAGGCCCATTAACTATGAACCCTGATGGGACAATAGCAGTTGTAGTAAACACTCCAGCTGGAACTTACCCGATTAACTACACGATATGTGAAGCAAATAAACCAGCAAATTGTAGCACTACAACTGCTACTGTAACAGTAAATGCTGAACCTTCAATTAAAGTAATTAAAACCGGAGTTTTGAATGATCTTAATTCGGATGGTTTTCAAGAAATAGGAGAAACAATCACCTATAGTTTTGCTATCACTAATACAGGTAATGTGCCGCTAACTAATGTTGTAGTTACAGATCCATTGCCAGGAATAGCGATGACAGGAACTCCAATTAGTTTAGCAATTGGTGAAACAAATAAAATCGAATTTCAAGGAGTCTATACTCTTACGAAAGAAGATATGATTCGTGGTAGTGTTGCCAATCAAGCTACAGTCTTTGGAACGCCACCATCTGGACCTAAAGTGAGTGCTTTATCAAGCGATAGTGATGATGTTAATCCTAAACCAACTGTAAAAGACGTGAAAGGTTGTGTAATAGAAGTCTTTAATGCGGTATCCCCTAATCAAGTATTTTACATACGAGGTTTAGAATGTTATCCAGATAATACTGTAGAGATATATAACCGTTGGGGAGTATTGGTATTCGAAAGAAGCGGATATAATAATTCAGACCGAGCCTTTATAGGAAATTCAGAAGGACGAGTAACAGTTAAGCAATCCGAAGAATTACCAGCGGGCACGTATTTTTATATTTTTAAATACAAAGACACGGATTCGAATGCACATGAAAAAGCGGGTTATTTATATTTAAATAGATAAAAAAAATAATTTCCAAGGGAGAATTTCTCCCTTGGGATTAAAAAAAAGAGATATGAGAACAACACTTAAAATAGCAGTCTTTCTATTAGTATCGGTTGCGAGTTATGCGCAGCAAGATGCCCAGTTCACACAATACATGTACAATACGGTGAACATCAATCCGGCGTATGCAGGATCCAGAGAAGCGATGAGCATATTTGC
>CANBWX010000099.1 GCA_947373225.1 Flavobacteriaceae bacterium
AGAAAAAGGCTCATAGACAAAATTGTCCTATGAGCCTTTTTTAAGCACAAAAATAATGAACTTAAAAACAAGAAAATGATTTATGGAAAGAGAGTTAAAACTGATCGACTTGGAAAAATAAATTGAAGAATTAAAAAATAAGCTTTCAGAAATTCAGAATAAATAAACAACTTTAAATATAAGTGCGTAGATTTGATTTGGTAGTCAGAAAAGTCTGAATGTTAAAAAAAATCAATAATCTTTTATAAACTCACTTATGCAAAATTTACAAGAAAATAATTTTTGGCAGTTTGATTCAAATTATTGGTTCCAAAAATTGGGTAGTTCAGACAAAGGACTTTCGAAAATTACTGCAGCTAAAATGCTGTCCGAAACGAAAGTATCCAAGAAAAATAAACCCATTTTTATAAAAGATTTGGCTCTTTTTATCGGTCAATTCAAGAGTCCGTTGATGTTACTTCTTATTGGAGCGGTACTTTTATCGGGTTTTCTTGGTGATACTTCAGATGTGTTTATCATTTTATTTATCGTTTTATTTACAGGTTTACTTAGCTTTTTCCAAGAAAGAAACGCGAGCCGAATTGTCGAAAAATTGCAGTCAATGATTGCCTTAAAAAGCAATGTATTGAGAGATGGACAAGTGCAAGAAATAATTTCTTCTGAAATCGTAACCGGCGACATTCTCTTATTGAAAGCTGGTGATATGCTACCCGCAGACTGCCTTATTATCGAAGCCAATGAGCTTCATGCCAACGAAGCCAGCCTTACCGGAGAATCATATCCCACAGCGAAACAATCGGGTATTCTTGATGCCAATATCGAACTTGCCAAAAGAACAAATTGCCTTTGGGAAGGGACAAATATTGTAAGCGGAACGGCAAAAGCCATCGTAATTAACACAGGTATCAATACTATTTTCGGGAATATTGCTCAAAGTGCTTCGACCACGGTAGAAACAACTTTTGAAAAAGGTATCAAGGATTTTGGTTTTTTCCTGATGAAAATCACCTTGGTTCTTTCGGTTTTTATATTGGTAGTCAATTTATTAAATCACAAAAGCATCATCGAATCTGCCTTATTTGCTTTGGCTTTAGCCGTAGGAATGGCACCAGAATTACTGCCAGCGATTACCACGATTGCTATGAGCGCAGGCGCAAAAAGAATGCTCGAAAAGAAAGTTATTGTAAAAAAACTAGCTTCGATTCAGAATTTGGGCGAAATAAATTTGTTGTGTACCGACAAAACTGGAACCATAACCGAAGGTGCAATCAAAGTTTCAGGAACGGTGGACGGTCTTGGCATCGAAAATGAATTCGTGAAGGAACTCGCCTACTGGAATGCTTTTTTCGAAACCGGTTATGCGAATCCAATTGACGAAGCGCTAAAAATGCTGACGTTAGAATCAAAAATTAAAGCGGTGAAATTTGGCGAGATTCCATACGATTTTATTCGCAAAAGAATCAGTATTGCCGTGACTGCAGATGCCGATAAATTCTTGATTACAAAAGGCGCTTACACCCAAATTATTTCTATTTGCACCCAAGTAAGATTGAGCGATGGCAGCGTTGAAAACATCGAAAACCATAAAGTTGAAATCGATAAAAAGTACGAGCAATTTGGCATCGACGGCTTGCGTTCCATAGGGATTTGTTACAAGAATACGGTTGTTAATTCTATTACGAAAGAAGACGAAACCGAGATGATTTTTGCCGGTTTTATCTTGCTTGAAGATCCTGTAAAAGCGGGAATTATCGAAACGATTGAAGAACTTCGCAAACTACAAGTAAACCTAAAAATCATTTCTGGCGATAATAAAAACGTGGCAAAATCGATCGCCTTAAAAATCGGAATCGAAAATCCTGTTGTCATGACCGGACAAGAACTTTTAGCCGTAAGTCCCGAAGCATTGAAACAATTGGTTCGAAAAACGCACATTTTTGCCGAAGTCGAACCGCAACAAAAAGAACATATTATACAAGCGCTGCGCAAAACATATACTGTTGCTTATCTAGGCGATGGTATCAATGATGTTTCGGCAATAAGTGCCGCCGACGTTGGGATTTCGGTAGAAAATGCAGTAGATGTTGCCCGAGAAGCAGCCGATTTTGTCCTCATGGAAAAAGATTTGATGGTTATCATTGACGGGATAAAAGAAGGTCGAAAAACATTTGCCAATACGCTGAAATACATTTTTATCAATACCGGTTCAACCTTTGGAAATATGTTTAGCGTGGCGATTGCTTCCTTGATTCTACCTTTTCTTCCTATGTTACCAAAGCAAATTTTGCTTACTAATTTCATCACCGATTTCCCGTATCTCACCATTGCATCCGATAATGTGGATCCAGAAGAATTGAACAAACCCGGAAAATGGAATTTGAAAATCATTCGAAATTATATGATTATTTTCGGGATTCACAGTTCAATTTTTGATGTGATTACCTTTCTCGTGCTTTTATATGTATTAAAAGTAAAAGAATCAGCCTTTCAAACGGCTTGGTTTGTAGAATCTATTCTAACTGAATTATTTATCCTTTTCATCATCCGGACGCATAAAAACTTCTTTAAAAGCCAACCCGGAAAATACCTTTTCATTTTAAGCATCCTCGGATTAATACTAACTATTTCGCTTCCGTATATGCCTTTTGCAGACCAAATAGGATTGTCGCCATTGCCGTTTTTAAATTTGGGAATTATGTTAGGAATTGTGGCAGCATATATTATCACTGCGGATATGCTGAAAGTTTGGTTTTTTAAAAATTATAAAACCCGATAATTTCTTATCGGGTTTTACATTCAAAAGTCTATTATTTTTTTCCAAATTTCCAATCGAATTCGTCTTTGGCATTGATGATCGCACCAATTTCGAATTTCACTACCTCATCAAATTCGGTTTGAAGGATAAACCAATTTTCCTCGTTAAAATAATTTTCGAAAGTATCAAAATCTTCTTGCGTAAATTTGGTTATTGCTTTTGCAGTCAATGCTTTTTTGACTTCAGCGATTTTTATACCAATAATTTTATTACCAAATAACTCTAAATCTGGACTTGAAGCCACAATATAACCCAGTTTAAAAGCTTCTTCCTGATAGAAAGTCAAACGCATTTTAAGTTTATTATAGGCGAAAATCACGTTGTCATCTTCATCTTTGTAATTTCTATCTGGTTTACCATAAATAGCCGTGACGTCGTTTTGCTTCATTCCGAAAAGGAGTTTATCGATTCCGTTTTTTGTATTTATTTTCATTTTTTTAATTTTAAAAATTGAATGCTTTGTTAATTTCTTTAAGACAAATTCTAGAAGCTTTACTTCGATTTCTCTTTGACACAAATTTCACAAATTATCACAGATTTTTTCTGTGTAAATCGGTGAAATCTGTGTTTTATCAATACCTCTAAAGCTTTATAGATGTGATTTATTTTTCATGGCTACAATTATTACTTTTTGGCTACAGCCTTTGGTAAAAAACCATCTTCGGAATATTCGGTTTCTGAATTCCAAAACAACCATCCTTTTCCTCCCGCTTTATAAACAGCATCAATTTGTTGTTTTACTTGTACCGCTCCGTAAGTTTGAAAATAACCAGGTTCCAAGGAAGATTCTGTAGAGTCTTGCAAATAGGGTCTTAGTTTTGCTTTGTAATTTTTGACGGTACTAATTCTCGCTTTTGTTTTGGTGAAAGCATTATAAACCACACCATACGGATCGAGATCAGGCTTAGGAAATGCCACATTATTTACAATTTGACCCGGTGCATACAGAAAAGGATAAAACATTGGGGAAATATAATCCATATTTTTACCTATCAATTCCAGATATTGTCCAATGCCTTCAGTGTCTTTCTCGCTTTCGCAAATGATCCCAAAAACATTAGCCGAAATGACTGTATTGGGCATTTCTTTGCGTGCATACGCAAGAAAACCATTAATGGTTTCGTATTTTTTTAGTTTCGTTTTCCCAAAATCTATGGCTGCTACATCTCCATTGGTTGTAAAACGCACATAATCAAATTGAATTTCATCAAACCCAAGCTTTACCGCCTCTTTTGCAATGTTTACGAGGTATTTCCAGCATTCTTTATTGTAGGGATTCAACCAAGTATTGCCTTCTTTGTCTTTCCAGATTTCGCCATTTTTATTCATCAATGCCAAATCAGGTCTTTTGAATGACATCACAGGATCTTTAAAACAAACCACCCGCCCAATAACACGAATATTATTTTTATGAAGCTCGCTGAGTGTTACCACTGGGTCGAATTTTTTGATATAGTTTTTTAAGTTCTTCACTTCCTTCACTTCCGATGCGTAACTTACATAACCATCATCCTCTTTCACATCCGTCACATAGGTGTTTATTTCGGTACGATTGGCCAAGTCTATAAAGTGATTTAGCACTTTGGCATTACCAATACTCCAACCTTCAATAAAAAGTCCTTTTGTGCTATCCTGAATTTTTTTGTCAAGGATTTTATCTTGCAATTGAAGTGAGTTTTGAGCCAATACCGCTGTCCCAACCCACGCAATGAGTAAGCTTATAATTATCCTTTTTTTGTATTGTATCATGTGTAAAATTTAATTTTGAGTGCAAAGATACACTTTGTTTCAGTTTGTCACAATTAGGGGGATTACTTGGGAAAATTAGCGAAAATTTTAGCTTTTCGCAGTTTATAAAGCATTCAGCTAATAGAATGCACTTTTGATAATTTATAAATAAATATTTATATATTTGATAAAATAATAAAGCGCTACTCAATAGCAACAATCTAACTGAATTTGAATAGATTATCGCTGTTTTATAGCTAGTATAAACTAGTTGTGCATAATTTTATAAACCTCTAACCATAAAGCTGTATGGAATTAAACCAATATTCTAAAACGTCTAAAACAACTTTTACTATAGTTTTAGTGTTAATCATTATTACTGGATTTAATCTTGCAGTTTATAATTCATATTCTAAAGAATCGAGCAATTTCACAGTTGGCATAACATTAATGACAATCGCAATTTTTATTTTACCTATATTGTGGTTTAAATTAAATACTAGAAAGTTTTTCGGTCTAATATCAATCGTGGCATTTATCATGATTTCTATTTCGCTTGAAGTTGCAAAAAAAAGTTTTATAAATCAACAAATTGTTAATGGAATAACGACTACAGCAAATGTAATACAATTGAAATCTGAAATTAGAGGAAAATCAACTTTGTGGCATTATGTAATTATAAAGTATATTGCTAATGATAAAGTTATATTACAGAGCGTCGATGACTATGATCAGATCTATAAAAAAAATGATTCGATAAAAATCAAATACTCTAAAGAGAATCCTGAAATATTTAAAATTGTTACTAGCAATTAAACCCCACTGGCACTCTTACGTTCCGTTTATCTGGTGCTCGATTGCATCGAATATCTACTTAAATCTAAAAACAAATCGTAACGTTTGCAAAGTGGATAACCATAATTTTTCCTAAATTAAACTAAATTCTCCGTCATAAATTATATTCGTCGCAACCGAAAGCCAGTACTTATCGCCTATAAATTGTGTTTCTATTCTCAAGGAAATTCCTTTAATGGTTACTAAATTTTCAATAACTTCAAAATCACTAAATTCGAGAAATGCGCCATAACCCAAGGCTTTGGCAACGGCTTCTTTTCTTGTCCAAAATTTTAAAAAAAGGGATTCTGGCAATATGTTACTCGAAATAATATCCCATTCGTTTGCTGTAAAATAATCTTTATAAAGCGTATAATCTATTTGCTTTTCTTTTTCAACATCAATTCCAATTATTCCATTTTTTACAAATCCTAAAAACACCCATTCATCAGAATACGAAATGCTAAAATCTATTTCAGTATCAAAAAAAGGCTTACCGTATTTATTATATTTTAAATGCTCTAAATTATATTTATCTTCATTTAATTGATTCTCTTTTAGCACTTTCTCTAAAAGTAACAGCGCTTCAATTCGGCCTTGTTGTTTTTGTAAGGAATTATAACTGCTTATTTTATTTTGTAGAAATATTGATAAAGTAGAAATCTTACAAATAATTTCGTCTTTATGCATACCAATGTGGTTCGTCTTTATATATATTTGCATAGAAACTGTTTTTAAGTAGCAAATATATTGTTTTCTCTTAAACCTTTTTTGTTATACAAATTCTAAATAAAAAAAGACAGTTAATGGAGGAATTAAGCATAATAATAGGCGAGAAACGCCAAGATTTTTTCTTCGAAGAAAGTTTATCTACTATCTTTAAAACTACAACAACTTCTTTTCCGGAGAAAGTTTCTCTTTACTATAAAAATCAATCCATTACCTATAAACAATTAGACGAATGGTCCGATGCAGTAGCTTATCAATTGCAATCAAAAGGACTAAAAAATGGTGACGCCTGTTTAATTTGGTGGGATCGAGGTTTTGAACTTCATGTTGCTATTTTGGCAATTTTAAAATGCGGCGCAACCTATGTTCCGCTAGATTTCGAAATGCCAGAAGAACGCGTTTTATCCGTCATGGAGGATATACAATCTTCGTTTATTATTACTTCACATCCTTATAATCATTTGTGTACCGTTATAACCGACTTAAATTATATTGCAGAAGATGCAACTAAATTTATCGCTACAGCTTTAGATCCTGACACGAATGCTTATGTTTTATTTACGTCTGGAACCACCGGAAAACCAAAAGGAATTCCTATTACAAATAGAAATATATGCCATTTTGTTCGATCCGAAAATTCAGTTTTAAATGTAAATTCATCCGATAAAGTTTACCAAGGATTCTCGGTTTCGTTCGATATGTGGTGCGAGGAAACTTGGATCAGTTATCTCGTGGGTGCTTCTTTATGGATTGCCGATAGTGTTACCTCAAAATCGATTGATGAGTTAAGCACTATTTTATTCGAAAATGAAATCACCGTTTTACATGCCGTACCAAGTCTTTTGGCGGTAATAGAATCTATCGATTTACCCAAATTAAGATTGATAAATGCAGGTGGCGAAGCCTGCACACCGATAGTTTTAAATAAATGGTCGAATGACAATCGCGAATTTTTTAATTCGTATGGTCCAACCGAAACTACCGTAAGTGCTTCGATTGCCAAGCTAACAAAAGGCGAAATTATAACCATTGGCAAACCGCTTCCTAATTATGGTTTAGCGATTGTGGATGAAAATAGAAATCCAATTGCGCTAGGAAGTCACGGAGAATTAGTGATTTCAGGAATTGGCGTTAGCAACGGATATTTGAATTTAGAAACCCTTACCAAAGAAAAGTTTGTACCAAAAAACGAGTCCTTAAATGCTTTGCCAGGTTCCATAATTTACAAAACTGGCGATGCCGCTTATATGGATGAACACAAAAACATTCATTTTATTGGAAGAATTGACAGCCAAGTAAAATTAAGAGGTTTCCGAATTGAGTTAGAAGAAATCGAAAGCCTGTTAAACGATCAAGAAAACGTTCTTCAAGCCGCTGTGGCGCTTAAAAAAGATTCGAATGACCAAGAGCAATTAACCGGATATGTTGTTCTAAAAAAGGATTCCTTCTTTATTTTTAATGAATCTGATTTGAAAGAAAGTTTACAGCACAAATTACCTTCTTACATGATTCCGCTGGTTATCATGACATTAGAGGAATTACCGCGATTACCGAGCGGGAAAATAAACCGAAAAGAATTGCCTGTTCCTGAGAGTTATTTGGCACAAAATACTGCTCCAATAGACATTCTCGAAACAGATGACATGGGCACAAAAGCAATAAAAATTTTACATAAAATATTTATTAGAGAAGACATTAAACTAGAAAATGATTTCTTTACTGATCTAAGCGGACATTCCTTATTGGCGGGTTCTTTCGTAAGTATGATGCGTTCCGAAGGAAAAGTGAGTCATGCTTCCTTAAAAGATATTTATCAGCATCGGCCACTTTCTGCATTAGTAAATCATTGGGAATTGAAGGCGAAAAAAAACGTAAAAGAACCTAGAGTTTTTAATACAATTTTGAACAGACATTATTATTTATGCTGGTTTGCCCAAAGTATTTCATTGGTTTTGATTTTCGGATTATTAGCAACTGAAATATTTATTCCTTATTTAGCCTATTATTTTACACTTTTAAATACCGAAAACTATTTAGAATCGGCATTAAGTGCCCTTTTTATGTTTTGCTTAATTCCTCCCGTTTTCATCGGATTAGGAATTGCCGTAAAGTGGATTGTGATAGGAAAATATAAAGAAGGAAAATACCCTCTTTGGGGAAATTATTATTTTAGATGGTGGTTTGTAAAAACGTTTAACAAAATTGTTCCCACTCAATTTCTCAACGGAACACCTTTATATCCAGCCTATTTAAAAATGCTCGGCGTTAAAGTAATGCCAGATGCACAATTAAGTTCCTTCACTATTGGCGCCGAAGATTTAATAACGATAAAAGAGGATGTAAGCATTAGTTCGAATGTAATTTTGGACAATGCCGTGATTGAAGACGGCTATTTTATCCTATCCCGAATTACCATCGGAAACCACGGTTATTTGGGAAGCAGTTCAATTTTAGAAGGAAATACCATTATTGAAGATTGGGGAGAATTGCAAGATTTAAGTCTTTTGCAAAAAAATAAAACCATTGGCTATGCCCAAATTTGGAAAGGAAGCCCTGCACAATTAGTAAAAACCAGAAAAGAATCAGAATTTTTACAACCGTTGAAAATTTCCAAGAAAAGGATGTTTGCCTATAAAACAACCTATTCGCTTCTATTGTTAGTGTTTCCGTTATTTATTTTGGTTCCTTTGATCCCCACAATAATAACGATTACCGAACTTGATAATGCTGCCGGCAATTTTGAGTTCTATTATCTTTGGGTAACACCTTTTTTAAGCATAATATATCTGTTTTTGTTCGCTTCCTTCAATGTACTTTTGAGCAAATTTCTTCAAAAAGATATTAAACCCGGAGAATTTCCAGTTTATGGTCGGTTTTATGTCAAAAAATGGCTAGTCGAACAATTAAATTCTCTCTCGTTAATCGTTTTACATCCCATGTACGCCTCGGTATTTATCTCTAGTTATTTCAGAGCTTTAGGTGCAAAAATTGGGAAGGATACCGAAATTTCGACAGCCAGCAACGTAACACATCCTTTATTAGAAATAGGAACTCGCTCCTTTATTGCTGATGCCGTAACTCTTGGCGAAGCCGATGTAAGAGGGCAACGCCTATTTTTAGAAAAAACGGTAATTGAAAACAATAGTTTTGTGGGTAATAGCGCCTTGATTCCACAGGGATATCATCTAGCAAGCAATATGCTAATAGGTGTTTTGAGCGTGCCGCCGACTGAAGAACAATTGGATAAAGAATCCTTTAACGATTGGTTCGGATCACCAGCAATTGGAATTCCTAGACGCCAAGAAAGTGAATTATTCGATGAAACTCAAACTTTTTCTCCATCTAAAAAAACATACTATTCTAGAGCAACAATAGAATTTATTCGGATTATTCTTCCGCAAACAGTAATCTTAATTTGCAGTATTTACTTTATAGCGTACGCTAGTGAATTAATGGCTAATAAGTCCTTAATAAAGATTTTATTGGAACTCCCCATTTATTATTTATTTTTTATGGGGATTCCTGTTATAGCAATTCCAGTTTTGATGAAGTGGATTTTAATTGGAAAATATAAAGAAGGTAACCACCCAATGTGGAGTTTGCAAGTTTGGAAAACGGAAATGATTACCTCTACTTACGAAGCTTTGAGCATTCCTTTTCTATTAGAATATCTAAAAGGAACGCCTTGGCTTCCTGTTTTTCTACGATTATTTGGTGTTAAAATAGGATCGAAAGTAATGCTAAACACTGCCGATTTTACTGAATTCGATATGGT
>CANBWX010000100.1 GCA_947373225.1 Flavobacteriaceae bacterium
CGCTCAAAATCCATATCGCGAGAATAAGCCGAAGCACCTGCGATGATTAATTTTGGTTGCTCTTTAGTAGCAATTTCTTGAATTTTATCATAATCTAATCTTCCAGTTTCTTTGTCAACTCCGTAAAACGATGGAGTATATAAACGACCTGAGAAATTCACTGGCGAACCGTGAGTTAAGTGTCCTCCGTGAGACAAATCGAAACCTAAAATTTTATCTCCAGGTTTAATACAAGCGTGATAAACGGCTGTATTTGCTTGAGAACCTGAGTGCGGTTGCACGTTTGCATATTCAGCTCCAAATAATTCTTTGGCACGATCAATAGCAATTTGTTCGATAACATCTACTACTTCACAACCACCGTAGTATCTTTTTCCAGGATAACCTTCGGCATATTTATTAGTCAAAACAGAACCAGCTGCTTCCATTACTTCGTCACTTACAAAGTTCTCCGAAGCTATCAATTCTAGTCCGTGAATTTGTCTGTCTTGTTCCTCTAAAATAAGGTCAAAAATTTGTTCGTCGCGTTGCATTTCTTTGATTTTAGTTAATTTGACGCAAAAATACAAAAAAACGTTTGGTAAACAGTCAGATTATAATATATTTGATGAGTAATTCTTAACAAAATAATTAACAACATTATGCCTATAACTGCTAATAATATCAATAGAAAATCCTGGCTTGAAGTTACCGCCAATAGTGATTTTCCTATTCAAAATATTCCTTTTGGCGTTTTTCTTACGAAAGAAAATGTTGTAACTGTAGGAACTCGAATTGGTGATTTCGCTATAGATTTAGGGGCTTTACAACAATTAAATTACTTTGAAGGAATCGAATTGACAGATGATATGTTCCTACAAGATACCCTAAATGATTTTATCTCCGACGGAAAAAAAACATGGCGATTAGTACGAAATCGCATTGCCGATATTTTTGATGAAGAAAATCCAAAATTACGTGATAATGCAAAAGACAAAGATATTATCATCTTTAATATCAAGGACGTTGAAATGCAATTACCTGTTCTTATAGGCGACTACACCGATTTTTCTTCCAATAAAGAACATGCAAAGAATACTAGAAAAATACTTGGCGGAACAGAAAATATTTTATTTCCAAATTGGCATCATCTCCCTGTAGCGTATCACGGAAGAAGTTCTTCCATAATTCCGTCTGGAATACCTGTTCACAGACCTTTGGGACAAACTTTGCCACATGACGAAACGACTCCGGTTTTTGGTCCATCGCGTTCTGTAGATTTCGAATTAGAAACTGCTTTTATTACCACCGATGCAAATATTATGGGAGAAAATATCCCTATAAGTGAAGCTGAAGATTATATTTTCGGAATGGTTTTAATGAATGATTGGAGCGCACGGGATCTTCAAAAATGGGAATGTTTGCCTCTTGGACCATTCTTGTCGAAAAACTTTGCAACTTCAATTTCTCCTTGGATTATTACAATGGATGCTTTGGAACCTTTTAGAACAAAAGGACCAAAACAAGATCCAGCTCCATTCCCCTATTTGCAATTAAAAGGTAAAAACACATTCGACATCAATTTAGAAGTAACAATTAAGACTGAAAATGAGATTGAAACAATTGTTACTAAATCAAACTACAAATATATGTATTGGTCTATGAGTCAGCAATTAGCACATCATACATCGAACGGTTGCCGAGTAAATTCAGGTGATATGATGGGTTCAGGAACCATTTCTGGACCAACACCTGACAGTTACGGCTCGATGCTTGAATTAAGTTGGGGAGGGAAAAATCCAATAAAACTCAACGACGGAACCGAACGTAAGTACATCAATGACGGGGATACTGTAATCCTAAAAGGATTTTGCAAAAATAACGGAGTTCGCATCGGTTTCGGAGAAGTTTCAAGTAAACTGCTTCCTCCATTTGTGAGAAAATAAAAACTTATTATATCCCTTTAAAATCCGACATTTTTTCGATTGTCGGATTTTTTTTGCCCAAATAATTAGCATTGAAATAGTGCTGAATAGTCCTAGTAATTTTCCTGAAATCAGAAATTATATGGTAAATTTGCAAAAAATATTTTAGCATGAAAAAACTCTCCTTTATACTGGCTTTTCTAATAATAACTTCTTGCGGAGTTAAACAAACTCAAAATTTATTGAGTACTGGAAATTACGATGAAGCAATTGCTAATTCGGTTGCAAGTCTACGCTTCAATAAAGACAAAAAAGGCAACCAAGATTATGTTTATTTGCTCGAAGAGGCTTTCGCCAAAGCCAAAGAACGCGACTTAAATTCCTTAAACTTATGGGAAAAGGAGCGAAATCCTGCCAACTTTGAAAAAATATTCAACACCTATTTACAATTAAATGATCGTCAGGAAAGAATAAAACCATTGCTGCCTTTGAAGTTAATTAAAGAAGGTCGAAATGCCATTTTCCCTTTCGATAATTATAATGACCAAATTATAACAAGCAAAAATAATTTATCTAATTACCTCTATAACAATGCAAAATCATTGATGGCAACTTCAGATAAAATGAATTATCGTAAAGCTTTCGACGATTTGACTTATTTAAACCAGATAAATCCCAATTATAAAAATACTTTAGATCTTCTGGACGAGGCTCATTTTAAAGGAACGGATTATGTAAGTGTAACTATGAGAAACGAAACCAACATGATTATTCCGGGACGTTTACTCAATGAATTATTAGATTTTAATACCTACGGATTAAATAATAAATGGACTATTTATCACGGTGATAAGCAAAAAGGTATTGATTATGATTTTGGAATGGTGGTCTATTTTCGAGAAATACACATTTCGCCAGAGCAAATAAAAGAAAGTGAATTCTTCAAGGAACGTCAAATAAAAGAGGGTCAAAAAAGACTTTTGGATGCCAACGGAAAAGAAGTTCTAGACAATGATGGAAAACCTGTTCTTGTTGATAATATTAGAACTATAAACGTTCGAATTTACGAAACAAGACAACTAAAATCAAGCCAAATCATAGCAAAAGTGGATTATGTCGATATTAGAAAAAATCTATTAATTCAGTCATTTCCGTTGAGTAGTGAATCTATTTTTGAAAACATTTTCTCCACTTTCAAAGGGGATCGACGCGCTTCTGATGATAATTACTATTCAAATTTTGACAAAAGAGCAATTCAGTTTCCAAGCAATGAAGAAATGGTTTATAATACTGGAGAAATATTCAAAAATAAACTAAAAGATCTCATCCTTAGAAACGCATTTAGAAATTAATAATTTCTACTAAAACTTCGTTTAAAAGCTTTATTTTTTAAGTAATCCGTTTCTTTTTAAAATTAACAATAAATTTTATTTTTGTTACAAAAAACACCCTGTAATTTAATAAATTAATCGTAAATTTGCCCCGATGAATAAAACAAGTGTACATATAACTTCTTTCTCACGGATAAACAAACCTACGGCTTCTCCCGAAGTACGGATGCTATAACTATAGTCTCCAACAAAGTGTTTATTTATTATTCATATTTCATTTTTATCATTTTGAAATCATTACAATTATCATCTGGATTATTACATCCTGAAAATAACATTATTTTCAACAAATCAGTTTATAACTCAATTTTCTGTTTTACAAATAATTGCAATACTTTTTCAAGCCCAATTAACACACAATTTTTAATCCAAAAATTCAACTCTTGAAATGAAGATAGCTATCGTAGTAACTCAGGAAGAACATTATAAATATTCGCAAGAAATATGCGAAACCATAGAATCCTCTGCCTTATTGAGAGGAACTGGAATTGCCAAAAGAACGCCTGAATACATCCAAAAAAAGATGGAACAAAAAGATGCAGTTATCGCCTTAATCGACGGTAAATTTGCTGGTTTTTGTTATATCGAAAGCTGGCAAGACAGCAACTATGTTGCACATTCAGGATTAATTGTCCATCCCGATTACAGAAATTTAGGTTTAGCAAAAAAAATAAAGTCTTTTGTTTTTGATTACTCTTTAAAAAAATATCCAAAAGCTAAAGTATTTGGAATAACTACTGGATTGGCAGTAATGAAAATAAATTCGGATCTAGGATACAAACCAGTTCCTTTCTCCGAATTAACAACAGATCCAAGTTTTTGGAAAGGTTGTCAAACTTGTACCAATTATGAAATCCTAAAAAGCAAAGACAACAAAATGTGCTTATGCACCGGAATGCTTTATGATCCAAAAGAAAAACCAAAAAACCCACCAAAACATCCGTTCAACGTTCGGATTTGGAACAGATTAAAAGAAATAAAAGCAGCATTGTTTTTAAAAAAATAAAAAACTAAATATAAATATAAATTCCCCTTTGCCAGTTTCTGCTCCCCCTCCTTCGGAGGGGGTCGGGGGGAGGAAAACCTAATAAAATGAAAAAAGTAGTATTAGCCTATAGCGGAGGATTAGACACTTCTTACTGTCTAAAATATTTGAAAAACGAAAAAGGATACGAAGTTCATACCGTATTGATCAATACTGGTGGATTTGACGAAGCCGAACTAACAGCAATCGAAGATAGAGCCTACGAATTAGGAAGCGCACAACACGCTAACCTAACAATTGTAGATAAATATTACGATAAAGCCATCAAGTATTTGATTTATGGTAATGTATTAAAAAACAATACGTATCCATTATCAGTAAGTGCTGAACGTGTTTTTCAAGCTATTGAAGCCATTAAGTATGCAAAATCTGTTGGTGCAACTGCTATCGCTCACGGAAGTACTGGCGCAGGAAATGACCAAATCCGTTTTGATTTAATTTTCCAAACCATCGCTCCCGAAATCGAAATCATCACTCCTATTCGTGACTTGAAATTATCTCGTCAAGAAGAAGTGGATTATTTAGCTAAAAATGGCGTGCATTATTCTTGGGAAAAAGCTCAATATTCCATCAATAAAGGATTATGGGGAACCAGCGTTGGTGGAAAAGAAACACTTTCTTCAAATCTTCCGTTGCCTAGCGAAGCGTATCCTTCTCAATTGACAAAAGATGGTGAAGAAAAAGTGACTTTAGAATTCGAAAAAGGACAATTAGTTGCTGTAAATGGTAAAAAAGATAAACCATCTAACAATATTGTCGCTCTTGAAAAACTAGCAAGTGCTTACGCAATTGGTAGAGATATTCACGTTGGCGATACCATAATCGGAATCAAAGGAAGAGTTGGTTTTGAAGCCGCTGCTCCAATTATCATCATCAAAGCGCACCATTTATTAGAGAAACATACTCTTGGAAAATGGCAACAATATTGGAAAGAACAACTAGGAAACTGGTACGGAATGTTATTTCATGAAGGTCAATTTTTGGATCCTGTAATGCGCAACATCGAAACTTTCTTGGAATCCACTCAAGAAACCGTAAACGGAACAGTAACTGTTGCTTTGAAACCGTATCATTTTTCATTAGACGGAATTGAATCTAAAAATGATTTGATGAATACTGGTTTTGGACAATATGGCGAAATGAACAACGCTTGGACATCAGACGATGCCAAAGGTTTTATCAAGATTTTAGGGAATGCCCAAAACATATTTTCATCGGTAAATGATTTGAGTTATGATTAATATTGGAATAATTGGCGGTTCAGGTTACACAGCAGGCGAACTCATCAGAATATTGATGTTTCACCCAAATGCAAAATTGGATTTTGTTTACAGCACCACCAATGCTGGAAAACCACTTTCGATAGCGCATCACGATTTGATGGGCGATATCGAAATGAATTTTACCGACACCGTAAATCCAGAGGTAAATGTGGTTTTCTTGTGTTTAGGTCACGGAAAATCGAAAGCGTTTTTGGAACAAAATCAATTTGCAAGCCATACCAAAATAATCGATTTAGGAAATGATTTCCGTTTAACAAAAGACAAAGAATTCAACGGAAAATCATTCGTTTACGGTTTACCTGAATTGAACAAATCGGAAATTAAAAACGCACAATTCATCGCCAATCCAGGTTGTTTTGCAACGGCAATTCAACTCGCATTATTGCCCTTGGCGAAGCATAATTTATTAACAACCGACGTGCATATAAACGCTACAACAGGAAGTACTGGCGCTGGAGTTACACCTTCGGAAACGACACATTTCAGTTGGAGATCCAATAATATGTCGCATTATAAAGCTTTCGACCATCAACATTTGGGTGAAATAAACCAAAGTGTGAATCAATTGCAAGCAGCATATAAAAACGAATTGATTTTTGTACCGAATAGAGGCGATTTTGCCAGAGGAATTTTCGCCACTTTGTATACAACTATCGAAGAAAGTCTAGAAGATATTTTAGCAAAATACCAAGCTTTTTACAAAGACCAACCATTTGTAACCGTTACCACGACTGCCATAAATATGAAACAAGTGGTGCAAACGAACAAATGTATTATCAGTTTAATGAAAAAAGGAAACCGGCTTTTAATCACTTCTGTTATTGATAATTTAACAAAAGGTGCTTCGGGACAAGCCATCCAGAATATGAATTTAATGTTTGGATTAGACGAAAGCACAGGATTACATTTGAAACCAAGCGGGTTTTAATCCCCTCCCCAACCCTCCCCGAAGGGGAGGGAGTTGAGCAACTAATATATAATTATGAACATATAAAAGCAATTCCCTCGTTGTACGTTTTTATTCCCCCTCCTTCGGAGGGGGTTAGGGGGAGGAATATTATGAACTTATTTGACGTTTACCCATTATATCCTATTACGCCTGTAAAAGCATTAGATTGCACGATTACAGATGATAAAGGAATCGAATATTTAGATTTATACTCTGGTCACGGAGTAATTTCTATCGGTCACACCCAACCGGATTATGTGGCCAAAGTAAAAGCACAATTGGATAATTTGAGTTTTTACTCGAATGCGATTCAGAATCCATTACAAGTAGAATTAGCCGAAAAACTAGGAAAAGCTTCTGGCTTAGTAGATTTCAGCTTATTTTTATGCAGTTCTGGGGCTGAAGCCAATGAAAATGCACTAAAACTAGCCTCATTTCACAACGGAAAATCAAGAGTAATTGCTTTTGATAATTCCTTTCACGGTCGAACTTCGGCAGCTGTTGCCGTTACCGATAATAAAAAAATTGTGGCACCATTAAACGCACAACAAGTCGTTACTTTCTTGCCATTGAATCAAATTGATTTGGTTGAAGCAGAATTGAAAAAAGGAGATGTTTGTGCCGTAATCATCGAACCCATTCAAGGAGTTGGTGGTTTAGACCAAGGAACAACCGAGTTTTTTCAAGCATTAGAAAAAGTTTGTGCTGCGAATGAAGTGGTTTTAATTTTAGACGAAGTACAATCTGGTTATGGAAGAAGCGGAAAGTTTTTTGCTTTTCAACACCACGGAATCAATCCAGATATTGTTACCACTGCCAAAGGAATGGGGAACGGTTTCCCAATTGGAGGCGTTTTGATTTCATCAAAATTCAAAGCAAGTTACGGTTTATTAGGAACAACTTTTGGCGGAAGTCATTTGGCTTGTGCTGCTGGAATTGCCGTTTTGGATGTGATGGAAAACCAAAAACTAATCGAGAACGCCAACAAAGTATCAGCCTACTTTTTTGAAGCGATTAAAGTGATTCCTGAAATCACAAAAGTAAAAGGAAGAGGATTAATGCTTGGCGTTGAATTTGATTTTGACGTGAGTGCTTTGAGAAAGAAAATGATTATCGAAAAACATATTTTTACAGGTGGTGCCAACAATAAAAATTTATTGAGAATTTTGCCTCCATTGACAATTACAACGGATGCAATTGATCAATTTATTATCGCTTTGAAAGAAACTTTGGCTGAATTGAAACAATAATTAAAATATTTAAAATTAAGTTTTTTTCAACCATATAAGGCATCTAAGGACATATAAGTTCTTATTCCAATTAGCTTAAATGAACTTATATGCCTTATATGGTTGGAATTTTAAATTTATATTTTGTTAAAAATAATTCATAAAAATGAACACATTATTATCCATAGAAAAAAGAAATGCTGTTTTAAGTCGAATGGCAGTACTTCTGGAGCAAGAAAGAGCCAACATTAAAACGGTGAATCAACAGGATTTGAACAATTATTCTGGGGAAGATTTGGCTATGGAAAAACGTTTGCTCGTTGATGATTCCAAAATTGACGGAATGATTTTATCTATGCAACAATTGGCAAGCCAGGAAGATCCTGTTGGAGTGGAAAGATTCAATTTCGACCACGAAAACGGTCTGAAAATCATCAACAAAACGGCAGCTTTTGGAACGATAATGATTATTTACGAATCCAGACCTGACGTAACAGTTGAAGCTGGTGGAATCGCTTTTAAATCGGGAAATAAGATTTTGCTGAAAGGCGGAAAAGAATCTTTATTGTCGAATTTGAAGATTGTCGAATTGTGGCATCAAGCTTTATCAGCAAATAACATTTCAACGGATTGGGTTGAATATTTGAATTACAATCGGGAGGAAACGCAAGCTTTTTTGGAGAAACCAACACAAAAAGTAGATTTGATCGTTCCTCGTGGTGGCGAACAATTAATTGCTTTTACTAAGAAACACGCGACTTGCCCAGTGATTATCAGCGGTCGTGGAAATAATTTCGTTTATGTAAACAAGGAAGCTGATTTGCAAAAAGCTTTGGATATTATCATCAACGGAAAAACAACAAATATTGGTGTTTGTAATGCTTTGGATAAAGTGCTAATTGATTCAAATTTAGAAAATTGGCAGGATTTCGCAACTAATTTGGTTGCTGAATTACACAAATATAATGTTGAAGTTTTGGGTGACGAAAGTATTTCAAAAGCTACAAATATTCCTCCAATCGAATCAGATTTGATTTGGTATGAAGAGTTTTTAAATTATAAAATTGTTATTGGAATCGTAAATTCTGACGAAGAAGCGATTGCGAAAATCAACAACTATTGCGGCGGACATTCGGCTTCGATTATCACCGAAAACAATGTTATTGCACAACAATTTATGGAACAAGTAGATTGTGCGGCCGTGTATCAAAACGCTTCCACGAGATTTACAGATGGTGGACAATTTGGTTTAGGCGGAGAATTGGCGATAAGCACGGACAAATTACACCAACGCGGCCCAATAGGATTGCAGCATTTAGTGACCAATAAATGGTATATTTACGGGGAAGGACAAATCAGGTAGCAGGTTTCAGATTGCAGAAGGCAGATTAAAAATCCGTTTTTCATCCGCGTTTTCGCGAAGCGAATCCGTATCATCAGCGTCCAAAAAAATAAAAAATGAAAAAAAGAATCTTATTAAAGTTAGGCAGCAACACGCTCACCAAGGAAACCAATCATATTTCGAGAGGAAAGATTGAGGATATTGGGATGCAAATTGCCGCTTTACAAGACGAATATGAGTTTATAATCGTGAGTTCTGGCGCCATTGCAGCGGCTAAACAGTTTGTAAAACTAGACAATCACGACAAAGATGTTTTTGTAAAACAAGCTTTGGCTTCGATTGGTCAGCCTCATTTGATGCGGATTTACCACGAAAATTTCAGCGATTTGGGTTTACACACTTCGCAATGTTTGCTTTCTTATTCTGATTTCGAAAAAAAACAAACCAAAGTCAATATCGTAAATACGATAAATGTGTTGGTGAAAAATAGTTATATTCCAATTATTAATGAAAATGATACCGTTGCTACTGACGAAATTCAGTTTGGTGACAATGATAAATTAGCAGCTTTAACAGCCGTTTTATTGAATGTTGACATTCTGATAATTGCCACCAATACCAACGGAATTTATACCAAAGCAACTTTC
>CANBWX010000101.1 GCA_947373225.1 Flavobacteriaceae bacterium
AAAAAATATTTTTTTTTAAAAATATTTTCTTGAATAATAAAAACAAAGAATAGAATTGTCAAAATTATAAAAATTTGTTGCTTTAAAAGTGATTATTTTTTTTTCTAAATATTAATATTAAAAATGTTGTAATTATATATTTTCAAAGGTAATTTGATGATTCAAATTGAAATAATATTATTTTATCAATTTTATATCATATTATTGCAAAAAAAAATAAGATATGAGTAATTTGAAAAAATTTTATAGAGAAATTCCTCCGCTTTCGCCACTAGATAGTTTTTTAGTTTTTGATAGGGTTAAGGATACTTTTGATTTTCCAGTTCACTATCATCCTGAATTTGAAATCAATTTTATTATAAATGGTAAAGGAGTTAAACGTGTTGTAGGCGATAATATAGAGGAAATAGACACTATCGAGCTAGTTTTAATTGGTCCTAATTTATATCATGGTTGGGAGTTAAATAAATGCACGAGTAAAAAAATTCATGAAATTACAATCCAATTTCATAATGATCTTTTTCATGATTCATTGCTTTCCAGAAGAATTATGAGTCCAATAAAGGATATGTTTAATCGTTCTATTCATGGTATTTTATTTTCAAAAAAAATTGCAGAAGAGCTCACTCCAAGGTTAATTAAAATTTCTAAGTTAGACGGGATGGACTATTTTCTGGAGATTACTTCAATATTATATGACCTAGCAAATTCAAGAAATCAAAGACTATTATCTACCTATACAGTAGATTATGCTACTTTTGATGATTATGACAAAATGAAATTAGTATATGAATATGTACAAAAAAACTTTGCCGAAAAAATATCTTTAGAAGAAGTATCTAACGTAGCTAGTATGACAAGTATTTCATTTAATAGATTTATAAAAAAACGTACCGGAAAAACTTTTGTGAATTACATCAACGACATCAGAATAGGTTATGCCGCACGATGGCTTGTAGAAAAAGACTTGAGTATTTCTGAAATTGCATTTAAATCAGGCTTTAATAATATAGCCAATTTTAATAGAAGTTTCAAGTCTATTAAAAACCGTACTCCAAGCCAATACAGAGAAGATTTTTCTGGTTTGAAACGAATATTGTAATAGCTCTATTGTTACACCTATTTTTTTAATTTCCTTCTTCCTACTTTTTAAATTGTTTGAATACACCGTCATTACTGACTTTGTGATTAGTTATATTCTATTTTTTATAGTGTATAATTATATATAGTGCAATTTAAACTCAATTATTTTACCTATTTACTACATCTAGTTGTTTTAAAGTAAAAATATTATCATTAAATGATATTATACTATTAATTCAATGTTAACATCTGATATATATTTGTCATTATAATTTATTATATAATTAACACTTATTTTGATTTTCTGGATACCTGATTCAGAAGTCAACAAATTTAACTAACTAAACATTTATTATGAAAAAACTATTGTCTAATTTAATTCATTGGAAAGCAAATCGAAGTGCAATTCCATTGATGTTATTTTTATTGTTTACAAGCGGATTTATTAGTGCGCAAACTAAAGTTTCAGGAACATTATCAGATGAAAATGGTCTAACATTACCAGGAGCAAACGTAATGGTTGTAGGTACAACAAAATCAGTCACGACAGACATCAATGGAAAATACGCAATTGACGTTCCTTCTACTGCTACTTTGTCCTATTCTTTCATTGGTTTTGATACTCAAAAAATTGCTATTAGAGGAAAATCTAAAATCGATGTAAAATTGATTTCAAGTGCTGAAGCTCTTAAAGATGTTGTAGTAATTGGGTATGGTACCCAAAAAAGAGGTAATCTCAATAGTGCAATATCAAGTGTTAAAGCAAAAGATCTAGAAAACTTAAAACAAGTGAATGTTGACCAAATGCTACAGGGAAAAGCCGCTGGTGTAACTGTTACCAATAACTCTGGAGCACCAGGTGGAGCAGCATCAATTAGAATTAGAGGAACCACTTCTATATCTGGGACAAATGAACCTTTATATATAATTGATGGGATTCCTATATCTGGTGATGCAACAGGAAAATCTACAAGCGGTCAACCATTAGTAGGTAGAGACGGTTTTTCATCTTCGGGAGGGAGTGGTAATAGTGCAGTGAGTCCGCTATCAATGATAAATCCAAGTGATATAGAGTCAATTGATATATTAAAAGATGCTTCAGCTACAGCAATTTACGGATCAAGAGGTGCAAATGGAGTAATTATCATAACTACAAAATCAGGAAAAAAAGGTAACGGAAAAATTACTTATGATGGATTTACGTCCTATATGTCAAATTCAAAAACACTTGATGTTATGAATTTGCAGCAATATGCAAAAAACAAGACAGACTTGGCAAATTTATACGGTAATCAAGTTCGTCCTGAATTTTCTCATCCTGAATTATTAGGAACAGGAACTAATTGGCAAAATAGTGTATATAGAACAGCAATTGCCAAAAATCATCAATTATCTTTTTCTGGAGCAAAAGAAGGAATCAACTACTATTTATCTGGAGGATATTTGGATCAAGAAGGTACCATTATTGGTTCAGGTTTAAAAAGATATACTATTAGATTAAATGTTGATGCCAAGGTTAAAAGTTGGTTAAAAGTTGGTTCAAATTTAACTTCTGGAATTACAAATGAAAAAGTTACAGTAAATCAGAGTTTTCAAGGTCTTATTAGCAATACATTACTTCAATCTCCTGATATTCCTGTTAGAAATACTGATGGTACTTTTGCAGGGCCACCAAGTTCAGATCAGAGTGTAACCTATTATAATCCTGTTGCAGAAGCTTTAGTAAGGAAAAATACATTGATAAGGAAAAATTTTCTAGGAAATATTTATGCTGAATTTTCACTTTTAGAAGGCTTAAAATTTCGATCTGAAATCGCTGCGAATACAGAATTTTCTCAAAATGAAGACTTTATGCCTTCTTATAAATGGGGATCACAAGTTAATCTCCTTGCAGACTTGAATACAAGAAATCAAGATTGGTATTCAACAAACATAAAAAACTTATTGACTTATGACAAGTCAGTTGGTAAGCATAAGTTTACTGTTTTGTTAGGTCAAGAAGCAAATGATAGCCACTGGGAAGGTTTAATAACCTCTTCTGAAGGTTTTCAGACTAATTCTAATTACACTATAAATTTAGCTAACGTAGATAACAATACTGTTACTGGTTATAAAGGAAGTGCCTCTCTTTCATCAATATTTGGACGTATTATTTACGATTTTGATAATAAATATAGTTTAACAGCATCAATTAGATCTGATACATCATCTAAATTTGATCCAACTACAAAAAATCAAACGGGAAGTTTTAGAGCTATTTCTGGGTCATGGAAATTATCTAATGAGTCATTTATGGAAGGTTCTCGTAAATATGTCGACAATATTAAATTTAGACTTGGATATGGAGAAACAGGAAATCAACAAATTGAAAACAATAGATACACGGCTCAATTAGATGCTCAAAATTCAGGTTTGGGAAGTGGGTTCCTTGTAGCTAATTCTCCAAATCCAAATTTAACTTGGGAATCTCTTAATCAAACTAATGGTGGTCTTGATTTTACAATGTTCAATTCGAAACTTTCTGCAAGTATAGATTTGTATGATAAAGTATCAAAAGGGTTTTTATTTCAAGTGCCTCTACCTGACTATTTAACTGGAGGTGGTGCTCAATATGGTGGAATTTCTGCGCCTTATTCAAACCTAGGTACAATGGATAATAAAGGATATGAAATTTCCATAAGCTATAATACAAGAAATAATGGAAATTTTAATTGGGATTCTTCTTTAAATTTTTCGCATTACTCAAATAAATTAATAGATATTCAAAACGGAATTATATTAACTCAGCAAGTAAATACAAATGGGTATCAACCTGTAGTAGTTACAAATACAGTTGTCGGACAGCCAATAGGAATGTTTTATGGATATGTAGCAGAAGGGATATTTAAGGATCTAAAAACGCTTAATGCTGCACCACTTCAATTTGGACAATCCGTTGGCACAGGGGCTGGACAAACTTACTTAGGAGACATCAAATATAAAGATGTAAACGGAGATGGGGTTATAGATGCAAAAGATAAAACATTGATAGGTAGTCCACATCCTAAATTTACTTACGGATTCACAAATAACTTCAAATATAAAAACTTTGATTTGTCCATATTCTTTCAAGGCACCTATGGAAATGACATTATGAATCTAACAAAAAGAGCAGGAACTACCAATGCTTCTTTATATGAAAATCAACTAGTTGAAGCAGCAAACTATTGGACTCCAACAAATACAAATACCGATATTCCTAGACCAATAGCCAATACAGCAAACAATAATCTATTAATATCAAGTCGCTACCTTGAAGATGGCTCATATTTAAGAATACAAAACTTAACTTTTGGTTATTCTTTGCCACAAGATTTAATGGCAAAACTTAAAATGTCAAGATTACGAGTTTATGGTTCTGCCCAAAATCTTTACACTTTTACAAAATATTCTGGTTATGATCCTGAAATAGGTTCTTTCAATCAAAACCCACTTTTATCAGGTATAGATAATGGAAGATACCCTTCGCCAAGAACTTTTTCAATAGGTGTTAACGTAGAATTTTAAAAAAAAATAAAAAAATGAAATATAAAACTTTTTTTAACGCATATAAATTGCTTAGTGCAGCAATTGTATTTTTAGTTTTTGGATCTTGTTCCCAAGACTTTACAAATAGACCTCCAGAAGACGCAATAAGTTTAGATGCTTATTATAGCTCTAATGATCAAGTAGCTTCGGCAACAAATGGATTGTATAGTAGATCTTGGTTTCAATTATACAATAAATTTTTCTGGGCACTTGAGGTTGGTTCCGGAAATATGTATTCAGGATCTCCTGATGTAGCTGGTTTAAGAACATTTTCTATGAACGGAAGTGATCCTGAATTAGCAAATGGTTGGGCAGCTTTATGGGCAAATGTTGCTCAAGCAAATGCAATTATCAATTTCTTGCAATCTAGAGTTGGTGCTGGAGTTGATCCAGCTGTAGTTCAAAATACAATTGGAGAAGCCTATTTTATTAGAGCTACTGCCTATTTTGATTTAGTAAGAATTTGGGGGCCAGTTCCAATTATTGAAAATAATCTTGATTATTCTAGTAATCCTAACATAAACACAAATCCTGAGGCCGATGTTTATAAGTTAATTGTAAAAGACTATTTAACTGCAATTAGTAAACTTGCAGCTAAAAACAGAGGCGCTAATTACGGCAATAACGGACATGTTTCTAAGGGTTCTGCAAAAGCAATGCTCGCCAAAGTATATTTATATCAAAAAGATTATCCAAAGGCAAAAGCAATGGCCGAAGATGTTATCAATAGTGGTGAATTTAAACTTCTAGGAGGAGATCAATTACCATCAAAATCTTTTGCAGATTTGTTTCTTTACAAAAACAATAATAACGAAGAATCAATATTTGCGCTCCAATGGAAAGGTGACGGGAATTATGGTTCAGCTAATAACTGCAACACACAATTCGGAATAAGTTCTTCAACAGTTTCTACATCAAATGCTTCTTATGGTGGTGTATTTGGTCCTTCACAAGAGGTGATGACTTTATATGCACCCGGAGATTTAAGAAAACATGAAACCGTGATGACTCCCGGAGATACCTATCCTGATATAAAAACAACAACCGGAAATGGATTTACAGTACCTGCACAAGATAATGCACAAGGTTCTGGTGGCGGAATTAAAAAGTATTGTATAGGTGTGAAATCTGATGCAACAGGGCCTGTAGATGCTTGGGCTATGATGGATAATACTGCTTATGTAATGAGATATGCAGAGTTACTGTTAATTCAGGCTGAAGCAACTTTGGCGGGTGGAGCAAGTACTTCTGATGCTGGAGCTTTGCGTTCATTTAATGCAGTTAGAACCAGAGCAGGATTGTCTAGTAAAACATCAATAACTTTTGATGATATTTTTAAAGAAAGAAGATTAGAGCTATGTTTTGAGGGCGATTATTGGTTTGATTTAGGAAGGATTGACAAAACTAAAGCAATTGCAATTATGTCAGCTCAAAATAGAGGAAATAAAAATTCTGCGGAATATTATACTCCAATATATTCTGCTAGTCATGCTGCTAATGATTTCTATATGGATTATCCAGATAATGATGTTGCAAAAAATCCAAAATTATTAGACGCTCCAGTTCCTTATACTTTTAAATAATATTAATAAAAAGACTATGAAAAATTTAAAAATAAAGTACTTATTGGGCCTTTTTACAATTGCTTCAATATTTGGCGGATTACTGTCATCATGTTCAAATGACAACAGTTCAAGTTCATCAACAAAATTAGCCATTACAAGCGTCAGCAAAGCAGTAGCGGGTACATTAGCTCCAGCTACTCAAGGTTTCGCAAATAATATGTATATTATACAAGGAACAGGTTTATTATCAACTCAAAAAATCTATTTTAACGGAACAGACACCTATTTTAACCCAACCTTAGTTACCGATAACTCCATTTTTGTGACAATAGATATAAATACTCCTTATGCAGATGTACCAAATGAATTAAAAATAGTTACAAAAAATGGGACTATAATATACCCTTTTGTTGTTGCTCCACCTGCTCCGGTTTTGTTATACGGGTTCAATCCTGTTAATGCAAATGCGGGTGATATAATAACTATATATGGTAATTTCTTTTTAAATCCTATTGTTACAATTGGAACGACCGCAGTACCTGTCATTTCTTCAACATTAACGGAGATTAAAGTAGCAATTCCTGCTAATTCTAACGATAAATACATAACCGTAACCTCAATTTCTGGATCTGTTGTATCTACAGATGCTATTGGCTCTGCACTTTATGATGATGTATTACAAGGAGATGCAGGACATAATTTGTGGAGCGGAGGAGACACTTTTGACACAGCTTTTACTACTGATAGAACACAAGGATTGAATAGTATAAAATTCATATTTGGAGGATGGAATGGTGCCGATATGCAATTTACTACAAGAGATGTTTCAAAATACAAAGCATTTAGGGTTAAAGTCAAAAGTATTTCCACAAATGCTAATGCAAGTATAAAATTTGTATTTGGAGGGTGGGCTTATCAAATTATAAAACCATTTACTACGGAATGGACCTATATTGAGATTCCATTTTCTGATATTGGAAATCCAACTACATGGAACCAGTTAACTTTACAAGAATCAGGCAATTTTGGAGGTAATACCATATTGTTTGATGATATGGGATTTGTGTTGAAATAAAAATTTTAATTTTTTGGTTAGTTTAAGATATTCCCTGATTTTAATATTGGGGAATTCTTTTTTATTATAATTTTTGCTTAAAAAAAACAGATGGAAAAAAAAATATATTCTCTACTACTTTTAGCCCTTTCATTTTTAACATTTGCTCAGGGGAACACTTACACTAAGGGATTTGGAAAATTCGATGGTCTTGCTATGACACCTCCTATGGGTTGGAATTCATGGAACACTTTTCAAACTAATATTAACGAAAAATTAGTTAAAGAAACAGCAGATATTATGGTCGTTTCCGGAATGGCAGCCGCAGGTTATAATTATATTGTTCTTGACGATGGCTGGATGGCAAAAGAAAGAGATAAAGAGGGAAACCTTGTTCCTGATCCAATTAAATTTCCAAACGGAATGAAATCTTTGATTGAATATGTCCACTCCAAAGGATTGAAATTTGGGTTATATAACTGTGCTGGTACAAACACTTGTGCGGGTTATCCTGGAACTCGAGGTTACGAATATCAAGATGCCAGATTCTATGCTAATTTAAACATAGATTATCTAAAATATGATTGGTGTAACACCCAAGGAATAAATGCAAAAGAAGCCTACGCTACAATGAGTAATGCTCTCAAAACAGCTGAGAAACCTATTGTTTTTAGTTTATGCGAATGGGGCGATAATCAACCTTGGAATTGGGCAAAACCTATAGGGAATCTTTGGAGAATCTCTGGAGATATTTATCCCTGTTTTGATTGTGAATTCAAACATAAAGATGGAAATTGGTCTTCTTGGGGTTTTATGAAAATTCTTGAAATGAGGAAAGACATTCGCAAGTTTTCTGGTCCAGATCATTGGAACGATTTTGATATGATGGAAGTGGGCGATGGAATGACAAATATCGAAGACAAAACTCATTTCACGATGTGGTGCATGATGGCATCTCCTTTAATCGCCGGTAATGACCTTAGAAAAATGGCTAAAGAAACTTTGGCTCTTTTGACCAATAGAGAATTAATTGCGATAAACCAAGATAAATTAGGAATTCAAGGGTTTAAATATGCTGAAGAAGACGGATTAGAAGTTTGGGTTAAACCTTTATCAGACGGAAACTGGGCAATCACTTTTGTTAACAGAACAGACGCTAGCAAAAAAATAAATTTCGATTGGAAACAACAAAATATAAAAGACGCCGATTTCAATTTTGAAACCAATTTCAGCACGACGATTTATAAAATTAAAAACCTTTGGAAAAACAAAGAATATGGAGATACAAAAAAATCTTTTGTTTCTGATTTAGCTTCTCATGATGTAATTGTTTTAAAATTAATTAAACAATAAAATTATGAAGAACAAAATAACAGTAATTCTATTAATAGCTTGTTTTACTATTTCACAAGCTCAGTTTGTCAAAAATCACGGGCAGCTAAGAGTTCAAGGCACCCAACTTGTTGATAAAAATGGAGATGCGATAGTATTACGAGGATTAAGTTTTGGATGGCATAATTGGTGGGGGAAATTTTATAACAAAGAGGTTGTTAAAACCTTACACAATAACTGGAATGCCACTATTTTAAGAGCTGCTATGGGAGTTGATGCCAATGAAAATTGCTATATACAAAATCCAAAAGATTCAAAGGAAAAAATTGAAACTGTTATCAATGCAGCCATCGAAGAAGATATTTATGTAATAATAGATTTTCATAGTCATAACATTCACTTGAAGGAAGCAAAGGTTTTCTTTGATGAAATGTCGAAAAAGTATGGAAAATTTCCAAATATAATCTACGAAGTTTTCAATGAACCAAATCAGCAAACTTGGGAAGATGTAAAAACCTATTCCGAGGAAGTGATTAAGGTAATTAGAGCAAATAATTCCAATAATATAATCCTTGTAGGGAGCCCACATTGGGATCAAGACATTAATTTGGCGGCAGCAAATCCTATAAAAGGATACAAAAATTTAATGTACACCATGCATTTTTATGCTGGTACACATGGCAAATGGCTTCGAGAGAGAACAGATGAGGCCATAAAAAGAGGCTTACCCATTTTTGTTTCTGAATCTGCGGGTATGGAAGCTACTGGAGATGGGCCATTAAATCTAATTGCCTGGCAAGAATACATTGATTGGATGGAAAAAAATAAAATAAGTTGGATTACCTGGTCTGTTTCAAGTAAAGTTGAAACTTGTTCCTTTCTTAAAGAGATGGCAGATTCAAAAGGAAATTGGAAGGATTCCGACATCCAAGAATCTGGACTCATCGTCAAGGACTACCTGCGAAAGTATAATGCTGAATACAAATAATAAACAAGATAAATAAAATAACTTCACCGATTAAATAAAAATTAAAATGTACTTAAAACTATCGAATAATCTAGATAAGACAGCTGTTTTCGAACAAATTGCCACTGTATTAAAAAATGAAAATTTCACAGTCATCAAACAAGATGAAACTCGTCCTTGGGGAGGTTTTTTTGTGATTGATGAAAGTCAGGCTAATGCT
>CANBWX010000102.1 GCA_947373225.1 Flavobacteriaceae bacterium
AAACCCTTTCGATAACTTTCTTCATAAAGAGAAATATCGGTAACGAGATGTTTGCTGGTTGTTATTCCTGTTGTTCCGCTGCTGGTAAAGGTTTCTTGAATGGGATTTTCATTAGAAATAACCTTGTGGCTTTTGAAAAATTGAATAGGTAAAAATGGAATTTGCTCCAATGATTTTACTTTGTGAGCATCTATTTTTAGAAAATCGCAAAATTCCCGATAAACCAAGTTGTTTTCATATTGAAATCGGAACACTTTGAGTGCTGTTTTTTCAAATTGCTTTTGGCTTGAAATAGTGAATAAGTCTGGAGTTGCAATCAAGATTTTTTTTGGCAAAGGTATAACTATTTTTAAAAACCCATTTGAGATTTGAAATTGGGAAAGTGTTTAAAATAAAAAAGCTTCAAAAAATTGAAGCTTTCAAAATTATATTGATTTTTTGTTATCTAACGATTAGTTTTCTAGTCGCGGTAGAATCATCTTCGTCAATTTTGATGATGTAAACACCAGGAGAAAGGCTAGAAACATTTAATTCTTTTGAACTAATCATTGTTTGAAGTACTTTTTTTCCAAGAACATCAAATATAACTATTTGTTTATCAGAATCATTTTTTGATGTAATATATACTTTGCCATTACTCACAGGATTTGGGTACAAGTTTAATCCTTCTATTACAGAGGATTCTTGTGTTTTTGATTGTTTTACATCTTGAGCAGAAACGCCTATAGAGAATAAAAAAACCAATAAAAGAGTAATATAAAAGTAATTTTTCGTCATCATTTCTATTTGATTATGTAAAGATATAAAAAAACATTTCAAAAAATATACCAAAATGGGTAAAAATGCGTTACGAGCAATCATTTATCATTTTATTAACGAAATAGAAAGGTCATAATCTTACAGTGTTACTAATTTGTTTTTAAAGCATTACTAAATCGTTAACTTATTAATGATAGGTTAACACGTTAAACGGTTTTGTTTTATATTTACCTTTGCAAATACAAACGCACTACTATCATTACCATGAAAAAGCGAAATACAAAGATCTTATTAGTTGATGATGAACCGGATATTTTAGAAATTGTAGGCTATAATCTTTCTCAAGAAGGATACCAAATTTTTACTGCATCAAATGGGAAAGAAGCTGTAATTAAGGCTAAAAAAGAAGTGCCAGATCTTATTATTATGGATGTAATGATGCCAGAAATGGACGGAATGGAAGCTTGTGAAAGCATTAGAAAAATTCCTGAATTGAATCATGTAATCATTACTTTTTTGACGGCCAGAAGCGAAGATTATTCACAAGTAGCAGGTTTTGATGCGGGTGCGGATGATTATATTACAAAGCCGATTAAACCAAAATTATTGGTTAGCAAAGTAAAAGCGTTATTGCGAAGATTGAAAGATCAGGAAAAAAATAGCGAAACACTTAATGTAGGCGGAATAGAAATAAATCGCGAAGAATATAAAATAATAAAAGATAATGTGGTAATTGCGTTGCCACGAAAAGAGTTTGAATTATTCTATTTATTAGCTTCAAAACCTGGAAAAGTATTCAAACGCGATGAGATTTTAGATAAAGTTTGGGGTAACGAAGTGGTTGTAGGTGGAAGAACAATTGATGTTCATATTCGTAAACTTCGCGAAAAAATAGGCGAAGATCTTTTTAAAACTATAAAAGGAGTAGGATATAAATTCGAAGTATAATATCGGTTTGCATTAATTAATAAATGAAAATAAGTTTTAAAAAAACCTATAGGTTTGCATTAATTTCAGCTTTGTACATCAGTCTTTTTGCTACTGGATTTGTATTGCTGATGCTAACGACTTGGTTAAAATTTACGCTCGTGAGTGTGTTTTCATTTGGTATTATTTTCATTTTTATCACTTATATTTTTTCATTTCTTGTTATACAATATCGGGTAGAACACTTTATCTACCGCAGAGTCAAGAAAATTTATGACGATGTATCGTTATTAGAATCTAGTACTTTTTTGAATCAACCCATAACTACCGATATGGAAACTTTGACACGCGAAGTGAAGAAGTTTGCTACCGATAAAAAACTCGAAATAGAAATGTTGAAAATTCGGGAAGAATATCGAAGAGAGTTCTTGGGGAATGTTTCACATGAATTAAAAACACCTTTGTTTACCGTTCAAGGTTATATATCTACGTTGCTTGATGGCGCCATGGAGGACAAAAATATTCGAAAAAAATATTTGAAACGTGCCGAAAAAGGAGTGGAAAGGTTAATATATATTGTAGAAGATTTAGATATGATTACCAAACTTGAAGTAGGTGATTTGAATCTTGAATTTTCACAGTTTGATATTGTAGATCTAATTCAGAATGTTTTTGATTTATTAGAAATGAAAGCCGATAAAAAGAAAATTACTTTGGCTTTCGAAAATTATCATATCCAACCTATTTTTGTAAAAGGTGACAAGGACAAGCTGCAGCAAGTAATCGAGAACTTGATTGTTAATTCTATAAAATATGGAAAAGAAGGCGGTCTGACCGAAGTTAGCGTTATTAATTTGACAAAGAAAAAAGTTTTAGTTCGAATCAGTGATAATGGTGAAGGAATAGAAAAACAAAACCTCCCAAGACTTTTTGAGCGTTTTTATCGCGTAGACAAAAGCGGTTCTCGTTCTGAAGGCGGTTCCGGATTAGGACTTGCTATAGTAAAACATATTATCGAAGCGCACAAGGAAAAGATATATGTGGAAAGTGAATTTGGCATTGGTTCTGAATTTTCATTTACATTACCTAAAGTCAAAGAACTATCTATTTTATAATAAATATTCTATCATAGCATACTCCTGAAGTCTTCGAGGCATTCTGCTTCAAATAATTTTTTCACATAGTAACAGTTGGATAACAATTATTTCTCAGCAAGATAATACCTTCTTAACGTTAGTTTAACATAGCTGCCGCATCTTTGCACCAGTTAAAACAAATAAACTAAACTAAGAATGAAAAAAATTACACTAGCGTTTTTATTATTAGGCGCATTTGCTGCTAAAGCACAAGATGTACAAAAAGATACTATTATTCAATCCTTGAAAGAATCTATTGATGCACATTCAATGAAATTCTCAGGATTAGACGAAAGATTGTCAACAATGGATAGCGATCTTGCTAAATTGACAAAAATTAAAGTTTCGGGTTATATTCAAGCTCAATATGATTCGTATGATACATGGGGAACTGCAGGTCATGGTATTGCTGCAGTTGGTACTTCTACAACTCCTGCTACATTAATTACAAATTCATTTTTCTTGAGAAGAGCAAGAATTAAATTTGCTTACGATGCTGGAGCTGGTGTTAGTTTTGTATTGCAACCAGATTTTTCTTTTGATAAAGTTTCTTTAAAAGATGCTTATGTTCAATTAAATGATCGTTGGACAAAAACTTACTCTTTGTTTATGGGACAATTTGACAGACCAAACTATGAAATTGAATATTCTTCAGGATCTATGGAAATGTTAGAAAGAACTAAAATGGCTGGAGTTTTATATCCAGGTGAAAAAACATTAGGAGCAAAATTAGAAGCTAATTTTGATACTACTTATCACTTTCCTTTGAAATTGCAGTTGGCTGTAATGAATGGTAACTTTAATCTTGGTTCAACTACAAATCAAACTAAAGATATCACTAGTGGTAAAGATGTAATGGCAAGAGCAGTATATTCTATAAAATTACCTAGTTCAGGTCTTGGAATTGATATTGGTGGACATGGTTATTTTGGAAAAACAGAAGTTCTTCCTGGCACAACTTTATCAGGTTTTACAGATGTTAATGGTGCTGGTTTTACTCCAACTGTTGGAACTAAATTAGATAAAAACTGGTTGGGTGCTGAAATGCAAGTTTACTATGATTTCTTAGGAGGTTTAGCTCTTAAAGGAGAGTATATTTCGGGTACAATTTCTGGAACATCAAATGCTCTTCAAACAGGTGGTCAAATTACATCTAATAAAGTTAGAAATTTTGCAGGAAGCTACGCAATGTTGATTAAAAACATTGGAGTAAAAAATCAATTTATTGCCCGTTACGATGTTTGGGATCCAAACACAAGATTGTCAGGTAATGCTGTAAATACAGCAGGTGAATTAAAATACAACACTTGGTCATTTTCATGGCAGTATTTCTTTGATGATAATATAAAAGTTGTAGCTGGGTATACTTTACCAATAAATGAGAAAAGCGCTAATGCTTCTCTAGTTGGAACTGACTTTGCTAATAAAGACAAAAAAGACAATACTTTTTCTATAAGAATTCAAGCGAAGTTCTAATACATAATTAAATATTTATATATTTATAAATCCTTAAAATTAAAATATAATGAAAACAAAACAAATTAAAATAGCTGCAATTTTATTAGTCATTATGACAATAGGATTTTCTTTTACAACTTTGAATAAAATAACAGTAAAAGGTTCTGATACTATGGTTATTTTATCTCAAAAATGGGCCGAAGTTTATATGCAAAAACACCCAGGAGCTACAATTCAAGTTACTGGTGGTGGTTCAGGTGTAGGTATCGCAGCTTTGATAAATGGTTCTACTGACATTGCAAATGCTAGTCGTCCTATGAAAGCTGGAGAAATTGACAAATTAAAACAAAGATATAATACTCTAGGTGTTGAGGTTCCTTGTGCTAAAGATGGTTTGTCTGTTTATCTTAATAAAGGAAACAGTGTTTCTGAATTAACAGTAAGACAAATTGGAGATATCTTTGCAGGAAAAATCAAAAACTGGAAAGAAGTTGGTGGAGTAGATGCACCAATCAGATTGTACGGAAGAGAAAGTAGTTCAGGTACATTTGGATTTTTTCAAGACAATGTTGTAAAAGGAGATTATGCTTCTACTTGTCAAACTTTACCTGGAACAGCTGCGATTGTAAATGCAGTTAAGAAAGATAAATATGCAATAGGTTACGGTGGAGCTGCTTATGCTGAAGGAGTTAAAGATTGTAAAGTGAAAAAAGATGCTAAAACTGCTGGAGTTTTTCCAACGGCTGAAACTATCAAAAATAAAACGTATCCAATCTCAAGATATTTGTACATGTATCTTAAATCAAGACCAACTGGCGAAACTAAAGCTTTTATTGATTGGATTTTGAGCCCAGAAGGACAAAAAGTAGTTGTTGAAACAGGATATTTTCCTTTAAAATAATTATTAAATTTTATTATCCCTCTTTAGATTTTTTCTATCGAGGGATAATTTTGTATTTATAACTTTATGAATTCTTAAATAAAATAAATGAATTCCGAATTTCCGAATAATCAAAAATTTACAAAAGAAAGCCTGAAAAAACAATTCAGGCTTTCTGAGTTTCTTGCAGAGAAAATTATTTCATCTGTTGCATTTCTATCAATAACAATTATTGTTCTAATTTTTGTCTTTGTTTTTAAAGAATCTTTGCCCATTTTTAACTTTGGGAAAAGCCAGCCAGCAAAAACAGAAATAAAAGCAGAAGCGAAACAAGAAACGTATGGTTCGACTCCAGCTACTGGATCTAAACAAGAAACCTATGGTTCAGAACCTACTAAAGATTTAAAGCAAGAAACCTATAGTTCCGAACCAGCTAAACAAGAAACTTATGGTTCTAGTCCAGAAGCTAAAACAGATTCGAAACAAGAAACGTATGGTGATGTAAAAGCAGAACCAACAACTGTATCTAGTTCTGATAATACAACGAATCTTGCAACTAAAAATAATGAAGGTGCCGATAAAACCTGGAGTACTTTTGGCACTACAGAATGGGTTCCCGTATCGGAGCACCCTAGATTTGGTTTGTTAGGATTGCTTATAGGAACGCTAAAAGTCACTATAATCGCTATGCTTATTGCAGGACCACTTGCAATATTAGCGGCACTTTACACTTCTTGTTTTGCATCAAAAAGGACAAAAGAAATCATTAAACCTATTATAGAAATGCTTGCCGCTTTTCCGTCAGTAGTTATTGGTTTTTTTGCATTAATAGTTTTGGCTAGTTTCTTTCAAAATATTTTTGGTTACGCATCACGGTTAAATGCTTTTGTTGGTGGTGTAGCAATGGCATTAGCAGCTATTCCTATTATTTATACGATATCAGAAGATGCACTTTCGGCTGTGCCAAAAACGTTTACCGAAGCTAGTTTAGCACTTGGTGCAAGCAAATGGCAAACGGCTTTTTTCGTGACTTTGCCAGCGGCAACTCCGGGAATTTTTGCAGCATTACTTCTAGGTGTTGGGCGTGTTTTTGGTGAAACAATGATTGCACTTATGGCAACCGGAAACGCAGCCTTATTATCATCAAATCCTTTTGAAAGTGTTCGTACATTTGCGGCTACAATTGGAGCTGAAATGGCGGAAACCGTTTTTGGAGAAACCCATTATAGTGTTTTGTTTTTTATTGGATCTCTACTTTTCATTTTCTCTTTTGCATTGAATGCCGTTGCAGAATTTTATGTTAAAGGCAAATTAATCAAAAAATTTCAAGGTAAATAAATTATGAATACAATTACAAATGAAACAAAATCCCCGTATTTATCTGATGGTAAATCGGGTGCTGATGTAAAAGGAAAATTAATTGTTGGAATCACTCAAGTAGCAGTTTTATTAATTATTGCCATTCTTTTTGTTATTCTTGGAATCATTATTTACCAAGGAAGAGAAAAATTTTCTTGGGAATTTATCAGTTCATTTCCAACAGATGGAATGACAAAAGGAGGGATATTTCCTGCCTTGATTGGAACTTTTATTTTGGTGGTTGTTATGTCGATTGCAGCAGTTCCTTTCGGGACTATTACAGCCATTTATTTAACAGAATATGCTAAAGAAAATTCAAAAATTGCTGCAGCAGTTCGCTTTTCAGTTCGAACATTGGCAGTAGTTCCTTCCATCATTTTTGGACTTTTCGGACTTGGTTTTTTCATTCAATTTTTAGGTGCTGGTATGGATAATACATTCAATGGTGGGCATTTACACTGGGGACAACCTAATATTCTTTGGGCAAGTCTTACCATGTCATTACTTACACTTCCTGTAATTATTGTTTCTGTAGAAGAAGCACTAAAAACCATTCCGCGTGAGTTACGAGAAGCAAGTTTAGCATTAGGAGCGACCAAATGGCAAACCATAAAACAAGTGGTATTTCCGGGATCTATTTCCGGAATTATGACAGGAACTATTCTTGCTGTAAGTAGAGGTGCTGGTGAAGTAGCTCCGATTTTGTTTACAGGAGCTGCATATTATTTGGCAACCTTACCAAAATCCTTGAGCGATCAATTTATGAATTTGGGGTACCATATTTATATCATGTCAACTCAATCTTCCGATGTTGAAAAAACAATGCCAATACAGTTTGCTACAACTTTAGTATTGTTAATCCTAACATTGTCATTAAATTTAGTAGCAGTTATTATTAGATCCAGAATTAGAAGAAGAGCAAAATAGTTAATAGCTAAAAGCCAATAATAAAAGAAATAAAATGAAAGACGCAAAAATAGAAGTAAAAGATTTATCCTTATACTACGGCGAAAAAAAGGCACTGAAAGAAATTTCATTGCAAATTCCAAGAAATAAAGTTACCGCATTAATAGGCCCTTCGGGTTGTGGAAAATCCACGTTTTTGAGATGTATCAACAGAATGAATGACCTTATTCCGAGTGTTAAAATCACCGGACAAATGCTTGTTGAAGGGGTTGATATTTATGATAAAGACGTAGATGTTGTCAATATTAGAAAAAATATTGGAATGGTTTTTCAAAAATCGAATCCTTTCCCGAAATCCATTTATGAAAACGTGGCTTATGGGCCAAAAATTAATGGAATAAAAAACAAAACTGAATTAGACGAAATAGTAGAAACTTCTTTGAGACAAGCTGCTATTTGGGATGAGTTAAAAGATAGATTAGGTGATTCGGCCTTGGGGCTTTCTGGTGGTCAACAACAGCGGTTATGTATTGCGAGAACATTGGCAGTAAGCCCTGACATCATTCTTATGGATGAGCCTGCAAGTGCGCTGGATCCGATTTCGACTTCAAAAATCGAGGAATTAGTTCATGAACTAAAAGAGCAATATACCATAATTATTGTTACTCATAATATGCAGCAAGCAGCAAGAACGAGTGATTACACCGGTTTCTTTTATCTAGGCGAACTTATAGAATTGGACAAAACAAATACTATATTTACAAAACCAGAAAAGAAACAAACTGAAGATTATATCACTGGAAGATTTGGATAATCGTTTAATTAAAAAATTTAAAGATTTAAAAATTAAAAAATGACGATTGTCTTTATTGATTTTTAAATCTTTAAATTTTTAAATCTTTAAATTTAAAAATAAAAACATGGCAACACATTTTCAAATAGAATTAGAAAAATTAAAAAACGTAATCATAAAAATTGGTAGTTTGGCGGAAATCCAAGTTACCGAATCTGTTAAAGCCTTACTTTCAGAACCTATTGAAGGGAAAGAAGTTAAGAAAACTGAAGATAAAATTGATAAATTAGACGTAAAAATCGATGAGATTTGTCAAAGTATTTTTGCTTTGCAACAGCCAGTTGCGTCCGATTTGCGTTTTATTATGGCATCCATGCAGATAAGTAATGAAATAGAAAGAATCGGGGATCTAGCGATAAGTGTCATAAAAAGAGCCAAAAGCATAAAGGATAAACATGATTTGATTGCTAAGTTCGATATTGCTGATATAACCAAAGAGGTTGAACTAATTACTGCAAAAACAAATGAATGTTTCTTGACTCGTAATGAAAATACTATTGGCGAAGTTTTTCTTTTAAACAACACCATACAAAAGAAAAGTGATGATGCAATTCATGGTATTATTGCAGAAATGAAATTGCATTCTAAAACAGTTGTTTCCGGAACGAATCTTATTATTGTCTTGAAACACTTAGAACGAATCTCGGAACATTGCACTAATATTGCCGAAAATATTCATTTTATGGTTAATGCAAAAATAATAAAACACGAAAAACACGAAGATAAATCAGAGAATTAATCTTTAATTTTACAATGATAATAACCCAAATCGAGCTGATAATTTAGTTTGATTTGGGTTTTTTTTGTCTTTTCTATAAAACAACTTGGGTTACTTCCTCAAAAACATCAAACAAAGTTGTACAGTCTATTGAAGAATCAAAATTCGGTAATCCTTTATAATCTTCAATTTTCTGAAGATTTTCTATCTTGAAATCATCTTGTTTGGCATACGGAACCAAGCCTTCTTTTTCAAATTTTTCAGCTAAATATTCTTGTTCAAATTGTCCTGGTGTTGGAATAAAAAAAGCTTTTTTCTCCAATTTTGCCAAGTCCATGATCGTGGTATAGCCAGAGCGGCAAAGCACGATTTCACTTTCGTTGAAAGTTTGTTCGAGTTGGCGCGTATTCATAAAATTATAGAAAGTAACATTTTCTATTAATTCCTTTTTTTGTTCCGTTTCTACAATTCCTTTGATGAAAATAATCCTTCCGTTATAATTAAGTATTTCAGTTTTTAGTTTTTCTTCTAATATACCACGTTGAGGTTCTGGTCCCGAAAGTATAATCATTAAATCGAACTGAGTTGGCAGATCTTTTTTCTTCATTCGGCTCAATGGACCTATGTATTTCAGATCGAAATCAGCCTTTTTTATGTGACCTAATTTGCCAGTTAAATTGGGCGTTCCTTCAAAATCTGGAACACAGCATTCATTGTA
>CANBWX010000103.1 GCA_947373225.1 Flavobacteriaceae bacterium
ACAATCTATTACTTCAAAGGGATTTTACAGTATGTAAGGCCGTAGATAACGCACGTTTAGACTATGAAAAAACGACCGATAGCGCCATGCTATTTGTTGAGGAAATGGACTATAAAAAATCAATAGACAATTATACTTCTATAAAAACACTATACGATGAGTATAAAATATTTTGTTTTGATGATGGATTTAGGGCATTAAATAAGCACAATTTTATGAAACGCCTTTCACATCATAAACTTATTATTAAACGTATTTCAGAAGGTAATGTATGCTTTATAGCTAAAAACAACTTAACGATATAATGTATCAAAATTTACTAGATAAAAGTAGTAAGAAGTTTATTTGTCCGAGTTGTAATAAACACTCCTTTGTAAGGTATGTTAATTGTGAAACTAGCGACTACCTAACTGTTGGGAAAAATGCGCGAACGCCTTTTCCCAACAGGGCGCGCACTTCTCCCAACTTCGCGCTAAGCGCAATTGGGAACAGCGCCTAGCGCGCGCCCTGATAATTACGGGAGATGTGATCGAGAAAGTAAATGCGGTTATCATACGCACCCGCCAACAGGCAAAAAAGCCTATTTAATCGACTTTTTAGACTTAAAAAACATAACGTGCAAAGCGCTAAAAGGAGTTGATTTAAATGGTTTAATTCACATCATACCAGCAAGCCAAGTGCTAGAGATTGGAAATAAACAGGCCTATATTTCTGAATGGTTTCTAAAAGGTAATGATTGCAAAATAAGTTATTCAAATTGTGAAAGTAAGTATTTCGATATTGATGGAAGTGTAAGCGTAATTACTATAAAAGAGCAACCACTTCCAGCCGATCCAATTTATATTGATTGGGAAATAATGGAACAAAGCGAAGATTACTATTGCCAAAATAATTTTACTATGTTTCTATTAAAATACTTCGACACAAAAGAAGTAGGCAAAGTTTTAGAATTATATCATATAGGCACTTCGAAGCGATGGAATGGAGCAACTATATTTTGGCAAATTGATAATTATTTCAATACGAGAGCTGGTAAGATTATGTTATACGGCAATGATGGTAAAAGAATAAAAGAGCCTAGAAATTGCATTGATTGGGTACATAGAGAATTAGGAATCGATAACGATAATATTTACAAATGTTTGTTTGGGTTGCATCGACTTAACGAAGATTATAGCAAGCCGATTGCAATAGTTGAAAGCGAAAAAACCGCAATAATAATGAGTATTGTTTTACCTGATTTTATTTGGATGGCAACCGCTGGAAAAGGGAATTTAAAAGAGGAATTTATCAAACCATTAAAAAAGCGAAAGATAATTCTACACCCTGATAAAGGAGAGTTTAGCCAATGGCAAAAAGTAGTTATTCAATTAAAAGCAAAAGGCTATAAAATTGCAATTAGTGAGGTGCTGGAGCAAACAGATTTAGAGGAAGGCGAAGATTTAGCAGACTATTTTGTGAATGAGCAAAAGAATATTAATTAAAATAAATCATTATTATATTGAAAATCAAACGTTTACGAAAGTAAGCGTTTTTTTATGCAAAGTTTTTACAAACAAAACTAAAAATTTCTCGTCATCATAATGTAAGGCTTTTTGTAATGATGCAAAAGCTATAAATTATATATTATTATGGAAAAGAAACAATCTTTATTTCAGCTTCGAGTTAGTGGCAAGCAGATAATTGCAATGAAAGAAGCTGCAGAAGCTAAGGGACAAACTATGTCGCAATTTGCAAGGGAACGCATAAATTTTGAGGATATTATTGCGGAAAAAGATGCTCGTTTTGATGAGTGGAATCAGTATTCCTTAGGATTGCTAAAAAAGGCAAATGTAGTTATAGAATTGAAAAATCAGGAGATTGCAAAACTTAAAAAACAATTAAAATAGTCATGAAAAAAATTAAAATATCATACGATCAGGAAGCGAAGCAACAACACGAAAAACTAAGCTGGGAAAAGTTGCAAATGCTAGGCAAAGCAGTTGAGGAATATAAAAACACTTTTGGCGATATATTAGACTTTCAACTTTTTGAGAAAAGCTTTTTTGATTTTTCAATTTCAGAAATTAGAAAACGCAATCCAGGTGCAGAACCATTGCAACTTTGCGACGATCAAATAGCTAAATTATACAACTACGATTTAAGTAAATTAAAATCATTAACTGAAACGTATTCACACCTTGCAACACCCTTGAAATTTAGCAAAGGTTTATTTGATGTAGATGATAGTTTAGATTTTAATATCTATACTGAAAACGAAGCCGAGAACCAACGTTTTAACGATGCAAAAACCCTTATTGACGCCTTAACTACTTTAAGATCAAAAGACAATACAGGCACGCATATTAACGGAATTAATATATATAAATGGATTGCAACTGATGGCGAAAATATGTTCCCAGCGTTGTATTACGTAAAACAATAAATTATTAAAATGATGACACCATATAATACATTTCAGTTTATTTTCTCTTTCATTCCTGTTTTGTATTGTATGGTTTTTAAAAATAGAAACTCTATGACTGCAAAAAAAGTTAATACTCTTAAAAGTTGGATTTATAGTATAAAATCTATTGCCAACCCACCAGCCCGAACCAATGAAAAAATAACTTCAAGATCTAAATGGGAAGCTAGGAATCTTCAAGAAAAAAACAATATAAATGAATGGCTACAACGGAAATAAATAGTTTGTCAGATTTATATATAAGTATTATTTCTAATAAATTAACAGTTAATCAGGTTAATATAATTTTAGAAAAATGCTTAAAGCAAAAAAGTTTTATAATGGATCTAAATTTAAAACCGTTTGAGATTGTCAGTTTATTAGAATCTTTCTTTTTAAAATATGATAGTAATAATGAGTTACCAATTTTTATAGAATAATAGTAAACAACAATAAAATACAATAATATGGGCGAATTTAAAGGAATACAGAACACGAACGGCAGGCCAAAAGGAATACAGAACACGAACACAAAACAAGCTCGAGAATCGTTTAATTTGCTCCTATCAAATAACATTGAAACATTGCAGGCCGATATTGATTTACTAAAACCATTCGAAAGGGTAAAAGTTATTTTAGATCTAGCGAAATTTGTAATACCACAGCTAAAAGCCGTAGAGATTACCGAAGTTGATAAAGTAAATTTCCAGCCAATAATTATAGAGTTTAAAAAATGAAAATAGATAGTATAGAGAAGTTAATCGAAGTAATAAAAGCGAATGATTTTACAGATATTGAAATCAGTAATTTGACAAGTAAAACCATTGGAAAGACTTTTATTTTATTCAAAGGTATAAATGCAAAGTGTTTATTTTGGTTGCAGAATTATGCTATAAAGTACCATTATTTAGGAAATGAGAATGAAAAACCGCCTTTTATAAATTCAAATATTCCATTTAGTGTTAAGGATTTTTGCTAATTAATGCACGAAATGTAGCAAATGCACGGCGAAACAACTACTTTTTTTATTCATTAAAAAACTTTAAGTATAGGTAATTTCGAAGGTAAAAGAATAATTTATTTATTGAAAAAAAGTCAATATTATAGGGTTATTTTTAGTTACAATACAAAAACCGTACAAATTATAAATAAAAAAAACTGTAAGTACTTATTTTATAGTACTTTACAGTTTTTAAGTGTTTGTTAAAGCAGAGAGAAAGGGATTCGAACCCTCGATATGTTGCCATATACACGCTTTCCAATCGTGCGCCTTCAGCCACTCGGCCACCTCTCTTTATTTTGAGTTTGCAAAGAACACGAAAATATTCGACTTAATAAAATATAACTTCGGTTTTTATGACAATTCTCCGCGTAATGAAGTTTCGAAAATAGTTTTAAAATCGGCAGTAGGTACATTTTGACCCAATAAATACATCAATTTAGTAATTGCTGCCTCGGTGGTGATGTCTTTTCCGGAAATTACACCTATTTTTTTCAGCGAAGTACTCGTTTCATATTGCCCCATTCGTACACTTCCTCCCGAACATTGGGTAACATTTACAATTTGCAAACCATTTTTTACGGCTTTTTTTATCAATGCCAAAAACCAATCTTCGGTTGGAGCATTTCCTGAACCAAAAGTTTCTAAAACAATTCCCTTAAGCTGTGCAATATCAAGTATGGCTGCTAAAACTGTTTCGCTTATTCCGGGAAACATTTTTATAATTGCCACATGGTCGTCCATGTTTTTATGAATACGAAGCTTTTTGATTCTTGTTTTAGGCAAAAACAATTCGGAATATGTTTTTAAATACACACCAGATTCGACCAATGGTGGATAATTTGGTGAAGAAAACGCATTAAAATGTTCGGCATTTATTTTCGTAGATCTGTTGCCGCGGTATAATTTATGTTCAAAATAAAGACATACTTCACAAATTACTGCTTTACCACCATGTTGTAGTGAAGCGATTTGGATTGCAGTAATCAAATTCTCTTTGGCATCAGTTCTTAAATCACCAATAGGCAATTGCGACCCTGTAAATATCACCGGTTTCGATAAATTTTCGAGCATAAAACTGAGTGCCGAAGCAGAATACGACATCGTATCCGAACCATGAAGAACAACAAATCCATCAAAACCAGAATAATTATTCTCGATTATAGTCGCAATTTTTATCCATTTTTCAGGATTCATATTAGAGGAATCAATAGGATTTTCGAAAGAATAAGTTTCTATTTCACAATCCAATTGTTTCAATTCCGGAATTCTTTGCAATAATTTACTAAAATTAAACGCTTTTAGCGCCCCAGTTTCAAAATCCTTTATCATACCAATGGTACCGCCGGTATAAATTAGAAGTATTTTGGGTTTAGACTGCATTTTCGTATTTTAATTTATTGACAACCGGATTCGCATACATGGACAAAAAGCCAAGTAAAGCTACCGAATTATTTCGATCAATACGCATTTCTAATCGGCGTTCAAAAAGAGATTTTTCGTTTTCTGTGTACAAATGCGAATGCGAACTGGTATTATTCAAAATATCGTAGGCAATATAATTCGTTGGCCAAAGTTTATAGTTGCTCAAAATAGAATCGTCTATTGCTTGCGCCAAGGCTTGAACTTGCTTATTCGAATTATCGAATTCGGCCTTAATTCCATCTATTTTTTCATCAAGAAAATCGCCTACATGAATATGAATGCGTTTTTTTTGCCCCATAACACCACTCATCAAATTGACGAAATCCTCATTTTTTTCTTTAATATACGTTTCTTGATTGGCTTCCGCCAAAAGTTGCGGCATCTTCAAAGCATCGGTTGGGTCGTATTCATAAGAAATAGAAACAGGAACTATTTTTATTTTCTTGAAATAATCCATCAAATTTTCTTCGTCAGAACCCATTCCCAGCATTTTTAAAACCCCTGGATTTGTTGCATCATTTCCGTCTTTGGTTCTTCCTTCGCGTTGAGCAATCCAAACGGAACGATTTTCATGCATCAATAACTGTCCGATATATTCCGATAATAATTTGGAACTTTGCAACATTTCACGTGGTGTCAATCCTCTTTGAACCAAAAAGTTTCGGTTCAATTTGGCTAATACTTTTATGAATGATTTTTTTACCAAATTATCACCAATTGCTGATGCGGTCATGATTAATCCATTTTCAAATAAGCACATATTCAATAATGTTGTATCCAATAATATATCGCGGTGATTAGAAATAAACAAATAAGAAGTGTTTTTTTCTAACTTTTCGAAACCCGAAGTTGTCAATCCATCAGACGATTTTTCAAGGACTTTTTGAACCGATTTATATATAAAATTACATTGAAAATCTCGTATCGAATGTGTTTTTTTTAATTGTTCTTTCCAAACTTCGTCATCCACATCAGGATAAGAGAAATTCATCAAAGCTTTCATCATCGGATGATTTATGGAAGAAAGAATGGCGTCATTTACTTCGGCGTCATAAAACGGTCGAATAGCGTCAAATTTTGACATATAGAATGTATTTTTTTTATAATAACAAATGAACAAAAATTTTATGAAAATAGCTAAATTCTTGACTAAATCCCAAAGACAGCCTTTGAATTCATGGTTGTAATTCGCGCTATTTCTTCAGCAGACAAATTATATATCGCAGCCAATTTATCGACAACATTTACTAAATAGCTGCTTTCATTGCGTTTTCCGCGATATGGAACTGGAGCCAAATAAGGAGAATCTGTTTCGAGAACAATATGTTTCAACTCGATTTGATTTAGAAATTGGTCAATTTTTCCGTTTTTAAAAGTAACTACGCCACCAATACCTAGTTTCATATTATGCGAAATGGCTTGTAGTGCTTGCTCATAAGTTCCCGAGAAACAGTGAAAAATTCCAAATAAATTAGAGGATTTCTCTTCTTCCAAAACTTCGAAAACTTCATCAAAAGCTTCCCGACAATGAATAACTATGGGTAATTTGTATTGTTTTGCCAATTGAATTTGTTTGCTAAAAGCTTTTTTTTGCTCCTGCAAATGGTTTTTATCCCAATACAAATCAATACCAATTTCGCCAACGGCATAGAATTTTCTCTTGGCTAATTCTTCTTCTACATGCTGCAATTCATCCAGATAATTATCCTTAACATGCGTGGGATGTAAACCCATCATCAAGAAAATATTCTCCGGATAACACTTTTCTAAATCGTACATGCCTTGTGTAAAAGTAGAATCGATGGCGGGAATAAAAAATCGTGAAACGCCAGCATCAATAGCGCGTTGAATCATTTCATTTCGATCTTCGTCAAAATCCTCAGCATATAAATGGGTATGGGTATCCGTAATTGTCATTGCAAACTTTATTTAAGCCGCAAAGATACAATGTTGCTAAAAAAAACAAACTATTTAAGGCATTTAAGGTCGGTTAAGAAACTAAGTGATTTAACAACAATGTAATTTCGACGAAGGAGAAATCACATTAGTTGCTCTCATTATGTGATTTCTCCTTCGTCGAAATGACAAAATAATGAATACAATTTAATCCAATTCGCTCAACAATTGTTGCACCTGGTCATAATTTTCATAATCATCAGGAATGGTCAATAAGATTTCCTTGCAGGATTTGTATTCTTTTTGTTTCAGTTTTGAAAGGGCCAAATACCAAATGGCTTTATTTTTATAAACCGAATTACTTGATTTTAGTTCTGATAAATTAGTTTCAGCTTTTTGAAATTGACTATCTTCAAGAAGCGAAACTGCATAGAAATACTGAATTTCAGGCGATTTTTTCTCTTTTAATACCACTTCGAAATGCGGAATGGCAGCTTTATATTTTTTAGTATTGAATGCGTCTTGGGCTAATTTTAAATTGTCATTTACTTCTCCTCTTTCGGTGAAATAAGCACTTTCGGGTTGGTTGTAATCTTCAAATTTTGGATTTATATTTTGAAAAAAGAACACGCCAATCAAAATAGCTACCGAAGCTGCGATGGCATATTGCCAAGGTTTCAAAGCCACAACTTTAGCTTTTTTGGGTTTAAAATGCGCCGCAGAAATTGATTTTAAATTCTTTTTAAAATCATTAAGTTCCGTTGCATTCCCAAATTTATTTTCTAAATGGAAGTTCAATTCTTTGAAAATTTCGAAAGCCGAAGCCAATTCTGAATCTTCGAACAATTGTTTTTCGAACTTTATTTTATCTGCATCCGACAATTCATTTTGAAGATATTGATCGAATAGTATATTGCGTTCCTCGTTCATGGCTAGGTGATTTTTAAAGATTTAAAACGATTTGTTTCCTGAATCCACTGGGTTAATTGGCCAACGCACAACGATTTTTTCTTGCGTACATAACCATAAGTTACGTTGAGTTTTTCGGCAACTTCTTCCATCGATTTGATGGTAAAACTCAGTTTCAATAATTCCTGGCATTTATCGCCAAGTTTTAGAAACATCTGGTCAAAAAGTTGTTGTTTTTCGTCGAACACTTCGGTTTCTGTTACCATTTCCTCAGTGGATTCATTAGTAGATGGCAAATCATCATCAAATGTTACCCCTTTATTCGAAGATTTTTTTATTTCATTTAGCCATTTTCTTTTGCATAGCAAAAAGAAATACGCATCGAACGGACAAGTAAGTTGCAGCTTTTTGGCTTTAGCCTGATTAAAAAGCAAAATCATAATTTCCTGAATCACGTCTTGCGCCTGGTCTTCATCGCCAGAATTATTCCTTATATAGGAAACGACTTTGGGAACAAACTTCTTATATATAGATTGGATTATCGCCGAATCATTATTGGCAAGTCCGTCAATGTAGATTTGGTCTGGATGAATGGGGGTTTTGGACATACGAAAAATTTTTATCGAAAATAGTGAAAAATGGGGTAACAATATCAAACTCGAATTGATATAGCCGTATAAAACAATAATTAAATCTTTTAAAACTTTTGAATTATGACAACAAATCTAAAAAAAATTGGACTTCTATTCATCAATAAACTTTGGGAATTAATTACAAGATAAAAAAAATTAAAATAAAGGGTAACAATATCAAACCCGAATTGATATAACAGTATAAAACAATAAATAAACAATTTTAAAAATTAGAAAACATGAAAACAAATTTAAAAAACATCGGACTTTTAGCTTTAGCAACAATCGTATTTGCAAGCTGTACTAACACAGAATCAACTTCAACACCTCCTACGGCAGCAGCTTTTAAAGGAATTACCGAAAACGGCTTGAAAAAAAATACGCAAAATTTTACCGCAACTGCTGGTACTGGAGTTATCACGCTAACATCTGCAAAAGGAGTGGTTATAATACTTAACGGAAATACACTTACCAAAAACGGAAGTCCTGTAATTGGAGCAATCGACATAACTTATATTGAACTTTTCGACAAAGGAAACATGCTAATAACCAATAAACCTACAATGGGAGTTATGCCCGACGGCAAAAAAAGTTTACTAAAATCTGGTGGTGAATTTTTCATCAAAGCCTCGCAAGGCGGTGTAGACTTAGTAACAACAGGCGGAATTCAACTTCAAGTACCCGTAAATTTAACTGGAACAATAGATACTGCAATGACATTTTGGACAGGAGACACAACCGATGCAGATAACCTTGCTTGGGTAAATCCTCGTAACGCAGCTGGAGCTGGAGGGCAAAAAGATGGAAATGTTGGTTTTAACCAAAACAGTTATAATGTAACTTTTGGTAATTTTGGATGGACAAATGTAGACCGTTTTTACAGCGACCCAAGACCAAAAACTACTATCCTAGCAAGCGTTCCTACTGGATATAATAACACCAATAGCGCGGTTTATTTATCTTATGATGGCGAAGGTCAAAACGCACTAGCCAAATTAGATACTTACAACCCTACTACGCTACAATTCAGCGAGCATTACGGTCAAATTCCAATAGGATTAGCTTGTCACGTGATTTTCGCAACCGAAGATAATGGCAACTGGAGATACGCCATCAAAGC
>CANBWX010000104.1 GCA_947373225.1 Flavobacteriaceae bacterium
TCTCATTTATCTATATCATTCTAGTTTTAAAAATCTATAATTATTAAAAAACGCTCAAATTTTTAGTATAACATTCAATTCAAAAATTAAAAACACGAAACAATTAACTCATAATTTTAAACTATCAAAAAACGTCAATATTGGTATTAAGTGTTCGATTGCAGTTCCATTCAGTCCGCTTTTAACAATTCAAACCATTGATCTACATGGTTTTAATTTATGAAAATAATTCCAAAAGACATACTTTTAAAACAGTAATTATAATAAGATAGATTCCTTACTTTTAGAGATGCAAATAAATTTTTGAGATGTTTTTAAATTATTTTTTCATGAATTCCATTTTTTTATTATATTTCAAAATAATTCTATCATTATTATAAATCACATAGATTTATTTATAAATTTCATTCTAAACAAGTAATATTTAATATCCATGCAACAGGCTGAAAAGTTATCAAAATTGAAAATTTTATTGGATAGTCAAAAAATAAAAGACAAGGATTTCCATCTTCGAATGGGTGCCAATTTTCCGATAATCAGTGATTTGTTCCAAAAAATATATTCAGAAACTTCGTATCAAGAAGAAGCTTTTGAATTATTAATGAACTCATTAGTCAAAAATTTTGAAGAACGTTCTACGCTACAGAAAAATCGAGATTTGGTTCGCATGGCTAATCCTAATTGGTATTCAAGCCAAGAAATTGTTGGGATGATGCTGTATGTTGATCTTTTTAATACCGATTTTAATGGGTTGAAAGAAAAGATTCCCTATTTCAAAGATTTAGGAATCAATACCGTGCATTTAATGCCATTTTTAGATGTGCCTGAATTTGAAAATGACGGTGGTTATGCCGTTCGAAATTACCGGGAAGTTAGCGCTAGATTTGGTACCATGGCCGATTTTGAAGTTTTGGTCAAAGAGTTTCAAGAAAACGACATGAATTTGGTTATGGATTTTGTGTTAAATCATTGCGCCGACCAGCACGAATGGGCTATAAAAGGCCGTAATGGAGATCCTAAATACAAGGATTTTTTCTACTTTTTCCCTGACAGAAAACTACCTAATGAATTCGAAAAAACAATGATAGATATTTTTCCGGATACAGCTCCCGGAAATTTCACCTTTTTGCCCGAAAGCAATCAATGGGTTATGTCATTATTTTATGGTTACCAATGGGATTTGAATTATAAAAACCCAATGGTTCTGGTCGAAATGATTGATACAATGTTGTTTTGGTCTAACAAAGGAATTGACATCTTCCGCTTTGATGCTGTGGCATTTATGTGGAAGGAAATAGGGAAATTTAACCAAAATTTGCCCGAAGTTCATGTTCTATTGCAGTTGTTTAAATTATGCGGACAAATCGTAGCTCCGGGTGTAGCTTATATTGCAGAAGCTATTGTTGCACCAACTGAAATTATCAAATATTTCGGTCAAGGATTGGCTCAAGGTGACGAATGTGACATTGCTTATAATGCCAATTTCATGGCTTTAAGTTGGGAATCTATGGCAACTAGAAACACTGAATTATTAAAAAAATCTATGAGGGCAGTGCCTACCAAACCAAGAAATACCACTTGGATTAACTATGCACGCTGTCATGACGATATTGGCTTAGGGTTTGAAGACTACTTAGTTACAGAACTTGGCTTAGACAGCTTGCAACATCACTTATATATTTTGAAACATTATTGCGATGGATTTAATGGAAGTTTTTCTCTTGGACAACGTTTTATGACCGAGCATGGAACCGGAAAAGCTCGTATTTCGGGTTCTATGGCAGCATTATGCGGACTCGAAAAAGCATTGAAAGAAAATAACGAAACCGAAATTAAATTAGCCATAAAACGCATCAATTTACAACATGCCGTAATTTTGTCTTTAGGTGGTTTACCAATGATTTATAGTGGTGATGAAGTCGCTTTGCCAAACAATTATGAATATCTAAATGACGAAAGTAAAAAGTATGATAATCGCTGGTTGCACCGCTCTAAAATGAATTGGAACTTGACAGAAAACATTGCCTCATCAACATCTGCCGAAGCTCAAGTGTACCAAAACCTAAAAAAACTAATCGCTGTTCGAAAGCAAACACCAGCTTTTGCAGACAATAATGATTTGCAATACATAGATTATATAAATACTCATTTATTAGTTTACAAAAAAACAGATAAAAATGGAGACGAAGTTTATGTAATTGCTAATTTCTCCGAATTTAATACTATTTTCGAAAGAAGTATTTTCACTGGTTTAACGGAAAATAAAATATACAATCTAATTTCCGAAAGCTATATTGACATTAACGAAAAAAACTTTATAAGTGCTTATGACGTTTTATGGCTTAAAATTAAATAATAATTCATCCTTATACCTCTAAAAACCCATGCCCGAAGAAAATAAAAATTCAATACGACATTCCGTTATTTTTACATTTAACGAAGGAATGACTTCCGATGAAAAAGAAGTTTTTTTTGATGAAGTACGAAAATTATCAACAATAAGCGGAGTCGAAAATTTTGAAATAGTAAAACAAGTTAGTGTCAAAAATAAGTTTGAGAATGGAATCCTAATGAAATTTAAAAATAACGAAGCGTATCAATATTATAATAACCACCCCGATCATGTTGCTTTCGTTCAAAACATTTGGCTAAAACAAGTTCATGATTTTTTAGAAATTGACTTCCAATAAATGGCAAATTAGGCTTCTAATTTAGCAAAAATGAATTAAAAATATTGGGATAACCTCCCTATTCTACACCTAAAAAATCGTAATTACTTTGCAAGTATTACGTTTTTTTTTATTTTATAATTTTCATTAAAAGTACTTTTAACCCACGATTTATAGTTTTTATCGCTGAAATTTCATGGTTCATATCATTTGCAAACTTTATTTATTTATATCCCTTAATTTTGGCAGCAGAATTAAACATAAATACACGTCTAAAAATGATACAAATAATCTCATTCCTTACTTATTATTTCATAATTCTGATTTTAAAATAACACAAATCAATACATAATCCAATAATCAAAAACAATAATAATGTTACAGAAAACAAAGATTGCTTTTACCTGCCTCCTACTTTTATGCACTTTTTTGAGTCAAGCTACTGAAACTCCAAATACAATAAGTAAAATAAAAATTACTGGAAAAATAATCGAAAAATCAACTAATCAGCCGCTAGAATATGCAACAATTACATTTAAAAATCTAAAAGATTCAAAAGCAACCACCGGCGGAATTACAAATTCAAAAGGAGAATTCGACGTAAATATCATTCCAGGTGTATATGATATTAAAATTGAATTTATCTCATTTAAAGCTACCGAAATAAAACAAAAAAATCTTTTAAAAAGTAGCGATTTAGGTGCATTATTTTTAAGCGATGATACATCGAAATTGAATGAAGTAGTGGTAAAAGCCGTAAAATCTTCGGTCGATATACGCTTAGATAAAAAAATATTTAATGTAGGCCAAGATATGACTGTAAAGGGCGGAACTGCAAGTGATGTTCTTGAAAATGTTCCTTCGGTAACATTAGATTCTGACGGAAATGTAAGTCTTCGTGGAAATGATAATGTCAAAATTCTAATTGACGGAAAGCCTTCAAACACCATAAATGTAGCCGATGCTTTGAAATCAATCTCAGCCGATTCGCTTGATAAAGTAGAAGTAATCACCAATCCTTCGTCTAGATATGATGCCGAAGGTAGTGCTGGAATTATAAACATCATTCTTAAAAAAGGAAAGAATAATGGCGTAAACGGTACTATAATAACAACACTTGGAACACCCCAAAATTATGGATTAGCGGCAACTTTGAATTTAAAAAAGGAAAACTTCAATTTATTTTCTTCCTTTGGTTATAACGACAGTAAAGCAGTGGGAAAAGGAATTACAAATACCGATTATTTGAACCCAGATGGAAGTATTCTAAAAACAATTGATGAAAAAAGTTCAAGAGATAGAGCTAGAAAAGGCTACAACTATAATTTTGGAATGGATTGGTATTTGACAAAAAGCTTGACTTGGACCAATGCGATTTCTGTAAGAAAGAATAATGGAACAAGTCCTGAAAATGTACTATCCTACAATTATGAACCTAATAATAATTTTGTTCGTAATCGTTTAAATGATCAATCTACAAAGACCAATGATGTAGAATACACCACCAATTTTACCCAAAAATTCAAAAAAGAGGGTCATAAATTAACGGTTGATTTTACTACTTCGCAAAATTTAGACAATGATAATGCTATCATCACTGATTTTGTTGTAGGTCAAGAAGCGAATGCTACGGTTCAAACATCAAAAAATTATCAAACTCAAAACAGAAATTTATTTCAAACGGATTATACCTTGCCAATTGGTAAAAACGGTCAATTTGAAGCGGGTTATAAAGGAGATTTCAACCGACTTTTGACGGATTATAATGTGGGTAATTTAGATGCAAACGGAAATATAATCACTGACAACAACCTTACCAACAAGTTAGATTACAAAGAAAGAATCAACGCTCTTTACTCACAATTTGGTTCTAAAATAGATAAATTCTCCTATTTATTAGGGATGAGATATGAAGATTCGAACATTGATATTAACTTATTGACCACGAATGATTTTCATAAAAAGAAATACCACAACTTTTTTCCAAGTGCTTTTTTGACTTATCAAATAACGGAAGAAAGTTCGTTTTCGCTTAATTATAGCCGAAGAGTGATGCGTCCTCGTTCTCGATTTATAAATCCATTTGTGAATTATTCGAGCAATGTGAATTTGATGCAAGGAAATCCAGATTTGAATCCTTCCTTTACTGATGCCATTGATTTTGGATATATGACAAAATGGGATAAAATCACTTTGACCTCATCGGTTTATTTTAATAAAACCAAAGATGTTTTTCAATTTATACATCGACCAAATGGAGAAATTGTTACCTCGATCGTAAACGGAGAAACCATAACAACGCCGGTTTTATTAGCAATGCCAGTCAACTTATCGAACGAAGATCGTTTCGGGTTTGAGTTTAACGTTAATTATTCACCTTACAAATGGTGGCGATTAAACGGGAATTTTAACTTTTATCAAAGCAAAATAAATGGTGCTTATTCGTATAATTTGATAGGTTCAAATACCGCAGTAAACCAAATTTTTTATCAAAATGCTTTAGGTTGGTTCTCTAGAGTTTCGTCAAAAATAACTTTACCATTCAAAATCGAATGGCAAACAAATGTCATGTATCGTGCTCCACAAAATACTCCCCAAGGAAGAATGTTAGAAACTTTATCGGCAAATTTGGCTTTCAGCAAAGAAGTTCTTAAAGGCAAAGGAACCGTTGCTTTGAATGCAAGTGACATTTTCAATTCGGACAAGTTTAAAATAAATAATTATTTGCCAACTGCAAATACTTACATGGAAATGCAACGTAGACCACGACAAATCAATCTTTCGTTCACTTATAGATTTAATAATAATCCGAAGATGGAAAAACCACAACCTAAGAAAATGCAAAATGAAGGTGATATGGAGTTCCAAGGATAAAAAAGCATAAAAAAAATAAATAATTTTTTTAATTATATAAACCCCTAAAGAGATTTAGGGGTTTATTATTTTTGGAAATTCATGTTTTTGCCAAACAAATCCAGCAATACAAAAGAAAATAATTTTATATTTTATTTTTTTGTATTTTAGTCGTCTATTAAGTCCCCGCTTGAAACATTTACCTATGTCTCCATTAAAAATTTTCCTAATTGAAGATGATCCATTCTTTGGTGAAGCATTAAAATATTTTTTAAAGCAAAACCCTGATTTTGATATTTATCTTTTTAAATCTGGAAAAGAATGCTTGAGTAATTTATATAAAAAGCCAGATATCATCTGTTTAGATTTTGGTTTGCCAGATATTACAGGTGATAAACTACTAAAGAAAATTCAAGAAACGAACGATAAAATTCCAGTTATAATTATAAGCGGACAAGAAAATATAGAAGTTGCTGTCGATTTTTTGAAGTCTGGGGCCAAAGATTATATTGTTAAAAACGAACACACGAAAGACATTCTTTGGAATTCTATTGGAAAAATCAGAGAAAATCTTGTATTAGTTAACGAAGTCGAAGATTTAAAAGAACAATTAGAACAAAAATTTAGTTTTGAAAATACAATAATTGGTCAAAGTGAATCAATTAAAAGTGTTTTTAATAAAATAAATAAATCTATTAATACCAATATTAATGTTTCGATAACTGGCGAAACAGGTACTGGAAAAGAAGTTGTGGCCAAAGCCATTCACTATAATTCTGAAAGGAAAAACAAACCTTTTATAGCAATAAACATGGCCGCTATTCCAAAAGAATTAATGGAAAGCGATTTTTTCGGCCATGAAACCGGCGCTTTTACAGGAGCAAATTCCCGAAACATTGGAAAATTTGAGCAAGCTAATGGTGGAACTATTTTTCTTGATGAAATTGCCGAATTAGATTTGAATCTTCAGAGTAAATTATTAAGAGTGCTACAAGAACGAGAAGTGGTTCGTTTAGGCGGAAATACCAAGATAAAATTTGATGCCAGACTCATAATAGCAACCCATAAAGACCTAGCCCAAGAGGTGAAAAAAGGTAATTTTAGAGAAGATTTATATTATAGGATTATAGGTTTACCTATAGAATTACCTCCATTAAGAGAAAGAGGAAATGACACTTTACTATTAGCAAAATATTTTATTGACTTATTTACAAAAGACAATAAAATGAAAACAATTACATTGTCAAAAGAGGCAAAGGACAAACTATTAAAATATTCATTTCCGGGAAATATCCGAGAGCTAAAATCGGTTATAGATTTAGCCTGCGTGATGAGCGACGGAAAAGAAATTTTAGCTGATGACCTTACTTTCACTAGCATAAATACTACTGATTTTTTTCTATCTGAAGAAAAAACTTTAAAAGAATATACTGCAGAAATCATTATTCATTATCTAAAAAAGAACAATAATGACGTATTGAAAACTGCAAAAAAACTAGATATTGGTAAGTCGACAATTTATAATTTAATTCAATCCTTAACCCCCCAAAAATAAATTATTATGAAAATAGCATCTACCCTGTATAAAGATCATTCTTTTTGTAAAAATAAAAACGAAGAAAATTTAAAATTTGAAGAAGCCCAATTAGTAATTGGTTTTGGCTCAAGTGATTTAGTATCTCAAGAAAAATCATTTTCAGCCATAAAAAATAAATTTCCAAATGCCGAAATTGCGTTGTGTTCTTCGGCTGGTGAGATTTATGAAAATGACGTTTTAGATGACACAATTTCTATAGTAGCCCTACAATTTCAATCTACCTCCTTAAAAACATCGGGGATTAACATTCAAGATTTTCCTTCAAGTTTTGAAGCAGGAAAGACCTTAGTTCAGAATTTGCCACAAGAAAATTTAAAATTGATTTTTGTCCTCTCTGACGGAGGAAAAGTCAATGGAAGTGAACTCGTAAAAGGCATGAATTTTTCTAAAAAGGAAGGCGTACTTATCACTGGTGGTCTAGCAGGTGATGGAAGTAAATTTGAAAAAACTTTTGTGGGTTTAAATCAAACTCCACAAACGGGGAACATAATCGCAATTGGTTTTTATGGTGACAAATTGGTTGTATCACACGGATCTTTTGGAGGTTGGGAATCATTTGGTTTAGAAAGAACAGTTACAAAAGCTAAAGAGAATATATTATTTGAAATAGACCATAAAAATGCACTTGATTTATATAAAACCTACTTAGGGAAATATGCTGAAGAGCTTCCGGGTTCAGCCTTATTTTTTCCGTTATCGATTAAGTCGGATGACAATCAGAAACCCATTGTAAGGACTATACTTTCTATTGACAATGATAATAATTCTATCACTTTTGCTGGAGATATTCCAGAAGGGAGCAAGATTCGGTTTATGAAAGCTAATCTTGACAGGTTGATTGAAGCAGCAAGCGATGCGGCAAGTTCTTGTTTGAAAATGGAAAAAGAAAGACCAAAATTGGCAATCTTAATTAGCTGCGTAGGACGAAAACTAATTATGCCGCATAGAATCGATGAAGAAATTGAAGCTATTTCAGAAATATTTGGCAACAGTACAACACTTTCCGGTTTTTATTCTTATGGTGAAATTTCGCCTCTTAATTCACTGAAAAATTGCGAATTACAAAACCAAACGATGACAATTACAGGTATAAATGAAATAGACTAAATATGGATTTTCATAAACTATTACAAAAACAAATAAAAAAACATTTAACAGATGACTGTGTAGAAAATCCTTCTTTTAAGGCATTTATTAAATCGGTTAATGATTCGTATTTGGCTTTTGAAAGAGATAAAATCATTATGGATCATACTTTTGAAGAAAGCGAAAAAGAGTATTATCAAATTAATGACCAATTAAAAAAAGAAATTGAACTTAAACAATTAGCTGCAAATAATTTATATAAAAGCATCAATAAAGAGGATCTAAATTATGATATAAATTATGAACACAATGATGATTTGCTTTTTGTTTCAGAATATTTAAGCAAGCAAATTAGCAAAAGAAAAGAAACAGAGAAACAATTACACGAAACTGTAGAATTATTAAAAACATTACTAGCCAATTTTCAATCCGCTGTAAGAGCAGAAGATAAAGACAGAAAAATATTATTTGCCAATCAACTTTATTGCAATATGCGCAATACAAAACTCACACCAGATGAGATGGTGGGTATGAATAGTTCAAAATTTAAGGATGAGTTAGGAAAACAATTTAAAGATTCAGAACGATTATTAATCAAAACGAATAAAACATTACGTGATAAAAAACTAGTTCTAGGTGAACTACTAGAAACACAAGATAATCATTTTATAGAAAGAGATTATATTCCGTTATTTATTGATGATGAATACCGAGGGCATCTATGGAAATATACTGATGTTACCTCAAAAATACAAACTCTAAAATTATTAGAGCAAAGTGAGGAGCACAATCGATTGATAATGAATTCTTCACTAAATTCAATCATTACTGTTGATGACTACAGAAAAATAACTTTTTGGAATCAACAAGCAGAAACTATTTTTGGTTGGAAAAAAGAAGAAGTATTAGGGAAACCAATAGTCGATTTGTTAATTCCTTTGCGGTATCGCGATATGTGGGATAATTTAATTGACCAATATGAAAAGGAA
>CANBWX010000105.1 GCA_947373225.1 Flavobacteriaceae bacterium
ACTTCCAAGAATTGTTTTTTCGAAATATTAGTCACCACATTCCCAAAATGGTCAATGTAAATCACATAGCCTTTCAAGGAATTTCCATCATCGGCGGCAACAGCTTGTAAATCGGTCACTTGCTTGATGGCTTTTAGTTCTTTGCCCACTACGTTTAGCAAACCACCTTTGGCAATATGACAAGCTACTTTTACGAAAACATCTAAATCGCTGGCATCATTAGGCAAACGATCGTGAATAGTAATAGCGACTATTTTCTGAGGAACAATTTTTTGCGTAAGCATACTCAAAATACCATTATCGGCAGCAATAAAATAATGATCGTTCCATTGCATGACAATATGTTGGTTTTCCTTGTTGAATTCCATGTCAACGCCAATAAGATGAACCGTTCCTTTAGGAAAACTCGAATACGCTGCGCCGAGAATGTAACTTGCTTCAACAGTGTTGAATGGGTCAATATAATGCGAAATATCGACTATTGAAGCTTCTGGATATTCCGATAAAATTTTCCCTTTCAAAGCTCCAACAAAGTGGTCTTTCAAGCCGTAATCGGTAGTAAGGGTAATTATTGACATAAAATTGTTTATAAATAAAAAGAAAACAGAACCTAAAACTCATTAAATTTGAGAGACGCAAAGCTAAAGTATTTTCGGCTTTAATTAATTACAATTTTTTAATTTGAATTTAAAAACATGTCCTATTATGATTAAACAAGTACTTATTCTGTTGCTTTTCTTTATTAGTTTGCAATCGTACTCCCAAAAACTAGTTTACAAGTCCAATGGGAACATTTTAAATTCCGAAAATCAAAAAATTAAACCTGACCAAGTTCGAGAACTATTGGCTAATAACGAAGAGTTTTTAGCAGATTATAATGCCGCAAGATCAAAAAAAACGATTGGGAATGTATTGCTTATTGGAGGTTTCGGATTTTTGGTCGCTGATTTAATTCATGGTGTTACTGCTTCTGGAATGACGGCAACTCCAACTGGCGGAGGGAATTATTCTCTGCAAAGTGAGAGAACTTATCCAACAGCATTGACTTATATAGGTGTTGCAGCTATCATAATAGCCATTCCTGTAAAGATTGGTTTTTCTAAAAAAATAAAAAATGTAGTTAATGAATATAATAATCAAAAGGCTACAGGAAATTTAGATATTAATAAGCAAAAACTAGATATAATTACCAATTCAAAAGGAATTGGCTTTCGATTTACTTTAAATTAAATAACCTAAAAACTACGCTTTTGAACGAAAGAATCATCGAGCTCATAGACATCGCTCCTAAAGATTTTTGGGGCGCTCAAGACACTCATCTTGAAACGATTAAAAAGTACTATCCCAAATTGAAAATTGTAGCCCGAGGAACAACCCTTAAGGCATTTGGCGAAAAGGAAGTGCTGGATGAATTCGAAAACCGCTTCAACCGCTTAATGCTGCATTTTACGCGTTATAATAACATTGATAATAATGTTATTGAGCGTGTAATTATGGGCAGTGCTCAGGAAGATCGTAAGGTTTTTGACAATGACAAAATATTGGTACACGGTGTTGGCGGAAAAATTATCAAAGCCATGACGCCCAATCAGCAATTGTTGGTCGATACAATGACCAAAAACGATATGGTTTTTGCCGTAGGTCCTGCGGGAACCGGAAAAACATATACTGGTGTTGCCATGGCGGTTAAAGCCTTGAAAGAGAAACAAGTCAAGCGAATTATTTTGACCCGTCCTGCGGTTGAAGCTGGTGAAAATCTAGGTTTTCTTCCTGGTGATATGAAGGAAAAACTGGATCCTTATATGCAGCCTTTGTATGATGCTTTACGCGATATGTTGCCCAACGAAAAGTTGGAAGATTATATTTTGAAGGGAATTATCCAAATCGCCCCCCTTGCATTTATGCGCGGACGAACCTTAGACAATGCTTTTGTAATTCTTGACGAAGCCCAAAACACAACGCATTCGCAAATGAAAATGTTTTTGACCCGTATGGGAAAAAGCGCCAAATTCATGATTACTGGTGATCCCGGACAAGTCGATTTGCCACGAAGAACTATTTCTGGGTTGAAAGAAGCGTTATTAGTTTTGAAAGATGTAGAAGGAATTGGAATTATTTACCTTGACGACAAAGATATTGTGCGCCATCGCTTGGTTAAAAAGGTTATTGATGCCTATAAAATGATCGAAAATAACGATTAGATAATAACGGCAGAGCTGTTATATGTTTATAGAAACGTTTAATGTTTGTAAAACATTAAACGTTTAATAAATGATTTTTGAAATACAATTATTCATGTGATATTCGACCCCGGATGGGGTCGAACCTCATAAACGAAACGTATTTTTCTATAAACATGCAATCCCGCTGGGATTGGTGAAATAAATAATTGTAATTTTCTATAAACATGCAATCCCGCTGGGATTTTTAAATAAAAGAAATCTAATGGCCGATACTTATTCTCAAATATACATTCAAATAGTGTTTTCGGTTAAATATCGTAAAGCATTAATTCATGAATCTTGGGAAGAGGAATTGTATAAATACATAACGGGAATTATTCAAAATAAAGGGCAGAAATTAATTGCTATAAACGGAATGCCGGACCATATTCATATTTTTATTGGCATGAAGCCAAATTGCTGTCTTTCGGATTTAGTCAGAGAAATTAAAAAATCTAGCAATTCATTCATCAATGAAAAGCAATTTACAGAAATTCCTTTTTATTGGCAAGAAGGATTTGGCGCTTTTTCATACGGTTTCAGCCAAATAGATAATGTGGTTCAATACATTAAAAATCAAAAGAATCACCATTATAAAAAAACGTTTCAAGAAGAATATCTTGAATACCTTAAAAAATTCGAAATAGAATACAACGAAGATTATTTATTCGAATGGTTAGATTAATTTTTTTCTTTGTTTATCTCTTTGAGATAGAGTATTTTTGGAGTTGTTAAAAATTAAAATATGCATATTAAAGAAAAAATTAAAGTCGTAATAAGCGATTTAGACGGTACTTTACTCAACACAGATCATCAAATTTCCGAATATACAAAAACTGTTTTCCAAAAACTTCATAACGAAAATTATTTGATAATTGTCGCCACAGGTCGTCATCATTTGGATGCTTTTCCAATTGTCGAAAGTTTGGGTTGTCCCGTTTATTTGGTTACATCAAACGGAGCACGGATTCATTCGCCTTCAAAAGAACTGCTTTTTTCGTTTAATATGAAAAGCGATGCTATAAAATCGGTTTTGGCATTAGATATCGATTCGGATATTACAACCGTATTATTTAGAGAAGAATTTTCACAAACTAATAAAGAAAATAAAAAGCTCAATAGTTTTCAAACTAAAATGAATTATCCTACTGAAATAGTTGATTTTGATGCGATTGAAGATTTGAGCGCAATTAAATTGTTTTTCTCGCACGATGATCACGATAAATTGGTTGCATTAAGAGAACGAATTTTGGTGGATCATCCCGATGATTTTAGTCACGCATTTAGCCTTCCTTTTTGTCTGGAATTTATGGATAAATCGGTAGATAAAAGTGTCGCAATTTTAAAAATTCTGGAAAAAGAGAACTTTACTTTTGCCGAATCAATTTCTTTTGGAGATGGTTTCAATGACGAAAAAATGCTGAATTCTACTGGGAAAGCTTTGATTATGGAAAATGCGGTCGAAGCCTTAAAAAATAAATTGTCCCATTTAGAAGTAATTTCAACGAATGATAATGATGGCGTGGCAAAATATTTAACAAAAACACTATTGTCTTAATTCACATTGAATTCCAATATCAAAACCGAATTCTTTTTTTACCTTGAAAATATTCCTAAATTTGCATTCATAAAATAACAACAAAACTAAATCTATAATGAGCAATACAATAACAACTACCAACTTCAATTTTCCCAATCAAAAATCGGTTTATCGAGGTAAAGTAAGAGAAGTTTATAATATCAATGACGAACTTTTGGTTATGGTTGCCACCGATAGACTTTCGGCTTTTGATGTGGTTTTACCCAAAGGAATTCCTTATAAAGGTCAAATCCTGAACCAAATTGCTACTAAATTCATGGAATTGACGCAAGATATTGTTCCAAACTGGTTGATTGGAACACCAGATCCAAGCGTTGCCGTTGGTCATTTATGCGAACCTTTTAAGGTCGAAATGGTGATTCGTGGTTACGTTTCAGGTCATGCCGCTCGCGAATATGCTGCCGGAAAAAGAGAAATTTGCGGCGTTACAATGCCAGAAGGATTAAAAGAAAACGATAAATTCCCAACGCCAATCATCACGCCAACAACAAAAGCAGATAATGGTTCACATGACGAAGATATTTCACGTGAAGACATTCTTTCGAAAGGAATTGTTGCCGAAGCGGATTATATTGTTTTAGAAAATTATACAAGAGCCTTATTTCAAAGAGGAACCGAAATTGCGGCAAGTCGCGGATTGATTTTGGTTGATACTAAATATGAATTTGGTAAAACCAAAGAAGGAATAATTGTTCTTATTGACGAAATTCACACACCAGATTCTTCTCGTTATTTCTATTCCGAAGGCTATCAAGAAAGACAAGATAAAGGGGAAGAACAGAAACAATTGTCGAAAGAATTTGTACGTCGCTGGTTAATCGAAAATGGTTTTCAAGGGCTAGAAGGGCAACAAATACCTGATATGACTGATGAATACATCGAAACAGTTTCTGAAAGATACATCGAATTATATGAAAATATCCTTGGCGAAAAATTCGTAAAAGCAGATGTTACCAATATTTATGACCGAATCGAGAAAAACGTTTTGGCTTATTTGGAGAAAAAATAGAGGCAAGTGTTGACCAACTATCATAAATGACAAATAAATGGCAATTGAAAATTTTCTATATAAACCTGAATTTTATTATTGGTTTTTAATTCCGACAATTGTTACCGTATTTGTATTTATAAAATCGATTTTAATATTGAGTAGAAAAAGAAACTGGTTAAATTGGATATTGACAATAGGAATAATTTTGTCAATATTGTTTTCCGAATATATGCTATATGTGGTTTTTTTCTTGTCCGCTTGGCCGACATATTTGCCGCATATTATAATAGTTTTTGCTTTAATAGTATATGGAATCCAAGTCTACGCAAATAAAAAACACAGCCGCTAACAGCTAAGGTTTGAGCAATGACTGGTTTTGTTTAAAAGATTGTCTATTTTCTGTTGAAAAATCTCTACTTTAGCAGAACTAATCCTTTTACCAAAAAGCCAACACACTATATAGAGTAACGATAAATTCAAAACTTTATCATAAGAAAGCCGCAATTCTAATTTATAATTGCGGCTTTTTTTTAGCCCCGATAGAAGGGAAAATCCTTTTTTTAAGGCGATTTTTTTCGCCTTAAAAAAAGATTGGAATGATAGCGGGAATAGCTCCCAAATAAAAAATTACTCTATCGGCGCATGTTTTTTTCTATTGAAAACCCAGAAAATAATCGGAAACACCAACAAAGTCAAAATGGTTGCGGTTATCAAACCACCAATAATTACAATAGCCAATGGTTTTTGAGATTCCGAACCAATTCCGGTAGAAACTGCAGCTGGCATTAATCCGATTGACGCCATCAAAGCGGTCATAACAACAGCTCTAGTTCTAGCTTTTACTCCCATAAAAATGGATTCGTCCAAAGGTATTTTTTTCTTTAGATTATTGTGAAATTCCGAAATAAGGATAACTCCGTTTTGAATACAAATTCCAAGTAAGGCAATGAATCCAACCCCTGCGGAGATTCCGAAGTTCATTCCAGTTAAATGAAGCGCGATGATTCCACCAATAATTGCAAAGGGAACATTGGCCAAAACCAAAAGAGAATCTTTGATATTTCCGAATAAAACGAACAATAAAACAAATATTCCAATCAAACTTATGGGCACAACCTGACCCAATCGGGCACTTGCACGAACTTGGTTTTCGAATTCTCCTGTCCAACCCACAGTATAACCAGGAGGTAACTTTAGTTTTGCAACTCGGGATTGTGCATCGGCAATAGTACTTCCTAAATCTCGATCACGAACCGAGAATTTTACGCCAATAAATCGTTTGGTATCATCTCTAAAAATAAAGGCAGGACCAGTGATTTTTTTGACATCTGAGATTTCTTTCAACGGAATTTTTGCTCCGCTAATGGTGGGAACTTTCAATTCGCCAATGTCTTTTTCGTCCTTGCGATATTCTTTGGCAAAACGAACCCGAACATCAAATTTGCGTTCTCCTTCAAATTTTTCTGTGGCCGTTTTTCCTCCAAACGCAAGTTCTAATACGGCTTGTGCATCCGTTAATGTGACGCCATAAGCTGCCATTTTTTCTCGATCTAGAACAACACTTATTTCGGGTTGACCTATGTTTCTTAAAATTCCAACATCTTTGATACCCGGAACATTTTGAATTTTATTTAGAATGGTATTTGACAAAGCATCCAATTTGTCTAAATCGGAGCCATAAATTTTTACTGCATTTGCGGCATTTATTCCGGCAACAGCTTCCTCCACATTATCAATAATTGGTTGGGAATAATTGTATATAATTCCTTGGTGTTTCTTCAACTTTTTGTCCATTTGATCCACCAATTCATCTTGAGTAATTTTGCGCGTCCAATCGTCTTTTGGTTTTAAATTTACTTGCATTTGCACGTAATAAAAACCACTTGGATCGGTTCCGTCATTGCTACGACCCACTTGCGAAAGAACACCGTTGACTTCAGGGAATGATTGTAGTTCTTTCCTTAAAGCTGCCGTAGTTTTTACGGTTTGCGTCAAACTGGTACTCATGGGTAATTTTGCTTCGACCCAAAGTGCACCTTCATTTAATTGTGGTAAGAATTCTGTTCCTAAGAAAGTGGCTGAGAAAAATGCCGCAACCAATACAACCAAAGAGACAGAAAGAGCTTTTTTCTTGTGTTTAAAAGTCCAAGTAAATCCTTTGCTGACAATTCTGTCCCAGAATTCTACAAATGGATTGTGTTTTTCTTTTACGTTTTTATTCAAAAGAATATGAGATAAAACTGGCACTAAAGTAAGGGTGAAAATTAAGGCGCCAATCAATGCAAATCCTAATGTGTATGCCAATGGCGAGAACATTTTGCCCTCTACTTTTTGGAAGGAAAAAATAGGAAGTAAAGCCGTAATAATGATCAATTTCGAAAAGAATATTGCCTTACCCATTTCGGTTCCTGTTTTCTTAATCAGGCTTCCTTTGGCTAATTTATCGAATTTCTCCATTCCAACGGCATTGGCTTTATGGTCGAGAACAACAAATAATCCTTCGACCATAACGACCGCCCCATCTATGATAATACCAAAATCGACCGCTCCTAAGCTTAGTAAATTGGCGCTCATTCCCATTAATTTCAAACATAAAAAGGCAAAAAGCAAGGCTAACGGGATCACGATCGAAACCGTAAATGTAGTGCGCCAATCGGCCATGAAAAGGAAAACGATACAGGTTACTAGAATGATTCCTTCGAGTAAATTGTGCATGACGGTTTCGGTGGTGAAATTCATCAAATTATCACGGTCGTAAAACGTTTCCATTTTTACGTCTTTCGGTAAAATTCCATTGTTCAATTCGTTAATTTTGGCTTTTACCAAGGCTAAAACTTCTTTGGCATTTTCGCCTTTTCGCATCACAACGATTCCTTCAACCACATCATCATTGGCATCTAATCCTGCTTGACCCACTCTGGGCATAGCACTTTCGTAAACATTTGCCAAGTTTTTGACCAAGATTGGATTCCCACCAGCATCATCTACAATTATGTTTTCAATATCAGCGGTTGACTTCAATAAACCAACTCCACGAACTACATAAGCTTGACCATTTTTTTCGATAACATCTCCACCCACGTTAAGATTACTTCCGTTTACAGCATCAAAAACCTGTAAGGGGGTAATGTTGTATTTGGCTAATTTTACGGGATCAACACCCACTTCATACGTTTTTTCTTGTCCGCCAAAAGCCACTAAATCTGCAACTCCCGGAATGGCTCTTAATTGTCTGTCGATAACCCAGCTTTGCAAAGTCAATAAATCTCTACTATCTCGGTTTTTGCTTTTCAATACATATCTAAAAATCTCTCCTGTAGGTCCATAAGGCGGCTGCACATCGGGTACAACACCTTCGGGTAAGGAAACGTTTTTTAATAAATTATTGACTTGTTGGCGGGCAAAAGCATCATCGACACCATCATCAAAAATGATTTTGATAACTGATAAACCAAACATGGTAATACTGCGAACGCTAGTCTTTTTCTGAACCGAATTCATCGAAATTTCGATGGGCGAGGTTACAAAACGTTCAATTTCTTCGGCACTACGACCGTTCCATTGGTTCACAATAATAATTTGTGTGTTGGTAACATCTGGAAATGCTTCGATTGGCATATTTTTGAAGGAAATAAATCCAGCAAATGCCAATAATCCTACCCAAAAAAAAGTAAAAGCTTTATTTCTTAGTGAAAAAGAAATAATATTTTTTATGAATTTGTTCATGTTTTTTAGTTTTTAGATTTGGGTATGAAACCTCAAAGCAAGAAATTGTACAGATCCTCTATCCTTATTATAACCTGGATTTACTGCAAATTGATAATCTGGCGAAAGCGTAAAGGAAGTATGCGGAATTGCAAAAGAATAGAATAATTCAGCTATTTTTTCTACACCATAATTTAGATTTCCGTCTCCAATCATAAAACCATTTCCACCAAGTTGTTGGTACTTTTGGTGCGATGCAGATAAGCCATTGGCAACAAAAGCTAAACCAGCAAAATCATTGGAACGATTCCATATTTTTCCTTTAATATTAATTCCTAATGAAGCCGATTGGTCAATTTCGGTGAAAGCCCAAGTTTCATTTTTGCCGTCATTGTAACTAATTCGACCAAAAATTCCCCATTTGTCCGAATGACTGTATTCGGCATTAATTCCCAATCCGTATTTAGTACGACCGTTTTGCCTTGTGCTTGTAATATCAGGAGTCGTTGTGTAATTTGTATTGGCAAGATTGTAATTCCCCATTGGGGCTAAATTTCTATAGCCAAGAAGTTTAATGCTACTGATATCCTTATTTTCGAAAG
>CANBWX010000106.1 GCA_947373225.1 Flavobacteriaceae bacterium
TAATGAAGATTTTAAAAAGTTATCATTTGTGTTTGAATTCAAATAATTTTCTTGAATTCTCCCGAAGAAATTTGGTTCATATGCACGTATTTCAGCTCCAACAGAACCATATCTTTCACCTCCGAATCTTGGAGAATAAACAGTTACTTCACCGTTAATCACTTGACCTTCATATTTCAATCCCCAATCTCCTCTTTCTGATTGAAAAATTGTACCTTGCCCACCAGTCCATAGATTATTCCACCAAGCTCCAAACTTTGTTTCCCATCCCCCATCAGGGTCAATAGAACTTATTGGATTATTGCCCATACCTAAATAAGGAGAGTAATTTTGCCCATACGGGTCAGGACTCATCCATCTCCCTAGTCTACCATCCCAGAGTCTGAGCTGAAATGCTTCCATTCCAGTTTCGGGGTCGGTTTCCTGTCCTTGGAAGGAGTACTTGTAGTTTAACATCATAGAACCATCATACACCCTAATAATCATAATACATATTAAACACATCGGAGCGAATTCCTATAGAAAACCAAGAAGTACTTTCCTTAAATGTCGTTAAAGTATTTTGAGTAGGATCAAAATTTCTGTATATAAAACTTCCAAAAAACTTCAAGTTTGTCATTGGGTTTACCAAATAACCCGCTTGTAAATCAGCAATAAAAACGGTGGTTTTATTTCCCTGACCAACTGTTACACCCGAGTCATAAGGTCTATTCAGGTCATAATCTTTATAAATATTCCCTCCATAATTAAAACCATTCAAAGCGGTATCAAAATCTAAGCCTCGAACTCCATACGTGATTTTTGCATCGGCATAACATCTTCCTTTGTGATAATGGGCAATGGCAACGAATTCTTCAAAATTCCCTCCCCATTGATGCCCCATACTTTGATTGTTATTTCCATAATTCGTGAGCGGATCGCTATGAGAATATACATAAGGACGCACGTGATTAAATTCTAACTGCAACAACAAATTATCAACATGAAAAGCATTGTAATATTTATATCCTAATTGGTAACCAAATTTATTTTTCCAGCTATTATTCCCTTTTTTTACTTCGCTAAGTGAAAACTCATCTAACAGAAATTGACCATAAAAATTCATCTGGTTATTCAATTTGTATTTAGACGTAAAGCCTAAAAGAGCATTACCACTTTTGCCAGAAGAAGTAAACTCGACCGTACGGTAAAAAATAATTGGATTTACAAAATTCATGTCAAATCCTCTATTATTACTATTCGCCCAAACTACCGACTCGAAAAAACCAATATTTAATCTATTTGATACATTCATGCTCAAATAATGATTGGCCATAAACTTGGTGGTATAGGTATTATCAATCGTTGCTACTGGTCTCACATCTTGCAACCACATATAGGTATTAGTGTATTTTATTTTCCAAAAATTGGTGTTCAATTTCACATACGGATACGGACTTGCACCATCACTTTCTAACAAAGAACGGTAACCGTCACCTATGAAATTCCTGCCATAACCCAGTTGTAAATCAATAAATTTATTGGCTGAATAGGTTATATTAGCATCGGCTGAAGGAAAATCGAAGGCGCTAGTTTTAAAACTTTTGGCTATTCCTATTCCTGGAATAACAGCCGGATTTCCGCCAGATGGTTTTATAGATTGAGCATAACGGTTATAATAATCAGCAAATTCTCCTTGGCTTTCAAAAACTGTTGCAGTAAAATTAAGCTGTGAGCCTAATCCGCCACGAAAATTAAGTCCGCGCGTATTCACGTATGTACTTACTTGTTTGTTTCCGGTTGCTTTTCCTTTTTCTAAATCTAAAATGGGATTTAAGGTAAACCAATAGCCATCACCTTGCATTTCGACAAGATTTTCGTTCCATAATTTTCTTGCCCACCAAGAGTTAGCTTCTTTTTTCAGCTTTTCGTTTTCGGCAGCAAAATTATAATATTTTGCAACCTCAGCATAAGTATACGGTTTAGATGCCGTGTGATTATTACTTCCCACTTGGTTCAAAACCGCATCAAATTGGGCATAATAAGAATGTGAAAAAGGAATATTCAGTTGACTTTCGAATTCTGGATTATTGAATTTTTTATTTACAATGCTATCTAATTCGTTAAGTTTGGTGGCTTTTTTTGAAATACTTGCTGATTCCACCAATGATTCGGTAGCATTTGCTTCGGCACTTTTTAAAGGAATAGAAATTGAAATATTGTACTTTGAATATACAGGTCTTCCGTTATAAGTTGATGGTTGAATTTTGGAAAATTTAGCAAAAACTCTTTTGGTTTCATCAATCAAGTTTTCATCCGAAGCATTTACATAAATCACTTTAAAAATTCCATTACTGTCTACTTCAAAAAGAACCTTTATTTTTCCTTGAAAATTATTTTTGACAAGATTTTCGGGAACAACAAAATTTTGAAAAACAAAATCCTGCACTTTAGTATAAAAACAGTTTTCTAATTCAGCAGATTGTAAATTTCCGCAATCTGGAAAAACAGGAAATCGCTCGGCTGAAATTCCCGATTGTTTTGAAGCATTATTTACATCTTGTGCAAAAGCAGCGAAAGTGCAAAAAGACAAAAACAATATCAGTAATTCTTTTTTCATATATTTTTGTAATTGTAGTTAGTATTCTCCGTGGGTTTTTTGTCCATTGGCAATTGCCTTTGCACCCGAAGTACCAATTCGTTTTACACCTAATTTAATCATTTCGACAGCTTCGCCATACGTTCTTACTCCGCCAGCGGCCTTTATAGGAAGCGGCGAAGCATTTTCGAGCATCATAATTATGGTGTGAATTGTAGCTCCATTCGGAAGATTATTTTCTGTTTTAAAAAATCCTGTAGATGATTTCACAAAAACAGATGCGTAATTTTCTTCTTTAAAGTTAGAAATAACGCTGTTTTTTATCAAAGCCGACAATTGTATAATTTGCTTATCACTTAGTGCTACTACTTCGATAATCCACTTTACCACTTTGTTATTTAGCAACCCTAGCTGAGTACATTTCAGAATTTCTTCTTTCACCAAATCAACATTTCCGACTTTGAAAGCTTCGTAATTACATACAAAATCAAGATCATCTGCACCATCAAGAATGGCTTGATTGGCTTCGGCGAGTTTAGATTCAAGTCCCGATTTTCCTTCTGGAAAGTCAATTACTGTACCTATTTGTACCGTTGAATTAGCATCCGTAATCATTTTTTTTGCCAAAGAAACTATGTCAGGACGAATCATAATTAGCTTGAAATTCTCCTCGATAGCTTCTTGAATAAATCCTTTTGCAACGATTGTATTTTCGGCTTCGCTAAGTCCGGATTGACTTGGCGTTTTTAAATAAGTTGAATCTAAATACTGTTTAATATTCATTTGCTTATGATTTACAGCTATTGGCTCAATTAAAGGTATCTAACTTATTGTATTTATTCAACAACATAATTACTAAAACAGCCAATGTTGCTCCTGAAAAATTTGCCAAAACATCAAACACATCTGCATGTCTAGTTGTCGTGCATAATTCTTGAAGAATTTCGATTAAAATTCCAAAAAACAGCGAAAATCCAACCGAAATAATTAATAGTTTTGAAATTTTGAAATTACTAAACTGTTTTCTAAAAAACAAAAACCAAAGCGAAGTAAACACAAAATGGAAAAAAGCGTGAACTACTTTATCTAAGTTTTGAATATTAACTTGGGGAATATTACTTGATTTAATCAAACATAAAAACGTAATTATTCCTGTCCAAAATAGGGCTAGAAAAAAAAATATCTTTTTAAGCACCGATAAGTTCTTTGTAAGAATCACTTGAAAGCAAGGAATCATATTCGGCTATATTTGAAACTTTTACTTTTATCATCCATCCAGCACCATACGGATCCGAATTTACACTTTCAGGTTTGCTTTCTAATGCATCATTAAACTCTATAATTTCTCCAGACATTGGAAGAAACAAATCCGAAACTGTTTTTACAGCTTCAACTGTTCCAAAAACTTCATCTTTTTCTAAAGTTTGGTCTAAAGTTTCTACTTCGACATAAACAATATCTCCTAATTCTTTTTGGGCAAAATGGGTGATTCCTACTGTTGCTACATCGCCATCAATGCTAACCCATTCGTGATCTTTTGTGTATTTTAAATTTGCTGGAATATTCATAAAACTTATTATTTATTATTGAAATTTTTATTGGACAAATGTAACACAATCCTTTTATTGAGCTATTAAACGATTATAAAAAAATTTAATTTCCAAAATTATATCGGAGCGTAAACCCAGATCGAATGTTTGTCATTGGAAAAGAAGTTGATATTACTGCTTTGGTAAAGGAATGATCGTAATAGAAAATAGCTGTTAGATTTTTACTAAACGAATAATCAGCCGTGAATTTTAAAGACCAAAAGTTTTGTCCTCCAGCTAATTGATTGTTGTCATAGTCTAAATAGCGCACAATTGTTTGATTGTTACGATAGGAAACATCTGCTTTCAAATTGATGTCACTTTTTATAATTCCGTTTGGACCTTCGGCCATTGAAGAGGAAACAATTACGTCTTTAATACGATATCCAAGTCCTACTACATATTCTATTCCTTTAACTTCGGTCAATAAATTATTATCAAAACTCATAGATAGCGCTCTATCTTTCTTGATTTCGGTAAGAATTTTCAAAGAGTTTTTCAATTCGAAATCCATTCTTATCAACGGATTAAATTGCTCTACCAAGTTGATATTAGACATAATAGTTTTGTTGAAAAAATTACCGCTTAAATCAACACCATTTGGAGCTTTATCATAATCGAAATTAGATCTAAAGGCGTTTATCGTGTAAGAAGCTCTGTAATTATGTTGCAAAGAGAAACGCTTGAAATTCTTTTTGAAAAACTCATATCGCATCAATCCACTGTATTTCAAAGACCAGTTTGGTATAGGAAAACTTCTAAAGATTCCAAGAGAAGAACTTGATGCACTAGTACCTGTATAAGCCGCTAAGAAAGCAGGAAGCAAAACTGCTTGATTGTCTTTGCCATAACCCAATGGAAAACCTGATGAATCTAAATTCAAAGGATTTGTAATATCTATTCCTCGTTGTGTTGCCAATCGATTTGCTATTATTAATCTATTATTTCTAAAGTCATCAAATGCGGCTGAAGAATTTTGATCACTTGTAGAAAATGCTGTTTTTATTAAAACCGTAGAGATAGAAAAAAGACCATAACTATATGGAGAACGTTCATTATACTGACCATTAGTTACATCATATTGTTCCGAAAAATTACTGGAATACGATCTATCTAATGTCAAATCAATTTTCAAATCTGGAAACAAATCCATATTTGCTGTCGCCTTAAACACTTTATTAGACACTTGAGTAAAATTCTGGTTGAAGTTAGGATAGTTAGTCAACCAACCATTTTTGGCGGCTTCAAATCTAACATCGTCTTGACTACCAAAAATAAATCCCATCGTAGGTTTTGTTGAACCAAGAAACCCAACACCTGGTGTGTATCCTGGCAATACTGTACCATTATTTTGAGTATAATTGGCTTGTATATTTTTTACGCTAGTCAAAACACCTATTAAACCATCCATAAATACATTCTCTTTTGGAGGAGGTGCATTATATACCTTCGCAATTTTTTCTCCTGGTTTTGGAGCGGCAGCTTTGGGCTTAGAATCTGTTTTTGCCTTAGTTTTTGACAAGCCAATATATTTATAAAATGTATCCATATTAAGGGTTGCATTCAAAGTATGAGCAGCCGAATTCTGAACGGTATTCCCTAAATCATAAGGACTTCCGTCAATAGTTATTTGTGACAATGCAGACGAAGTTCGTTGCCAGCTATAATTACCCGTATAAGAATAGTTCGCTTTTATAAAACTAAATAACGGAATTTTATTTATTGGCAATTCATAATTTAACACTAATTGCTGCATGTGCTGGTTCGGATCCCCAATAGCAAAATAACTATCCCAAATTGAAAAACTTTCTATTGGTGTATTATCACTATTCATATAATTTTTTACAATATTATTTGAAGAGGCTGTGTAACTCAATTTCAATGATTTTGTCAAATTAAAATTAACTCCATATTGATAATTAAATGCAAAATTTCTTCGATACATTGGATCAAGCCCGATTCCTTCAATATCAACTTGGCGATATTGTTGACGATTATATTGTCTGATAATATTTGAATTAAAAGAAATATTTGAAGGCAAGTAATCAAAGTTAAAATCACTTAGCAATTTCCAATAAGCACTTTTTTTCATGAATTTAGTTTTCTTGAAAGGCTCCACTGATCTAGGCTTAAAAGTATAGGCATAATCAAGCGAAGTGTTTGATTGCTGGTCAGTATATTGATCAATTTCAAAATCATGACGTTGCACTTCATTATAAGATTGAGAAAAAGTAAAATTTTCCGGATCATATATATTTTGTTTTTGATCGGGTTTTCTTTGTTTTCTAACTCCTATAAAATTGATGCTTCTACGTTTTGTATAATCAATTGCTCTATTGGTGATAAAGTTTTTCTCGGCTTTACTTGCAGTATTATCCAACAACTGCTGTAGTTTAATATCTTGATTAAACGGATCGTATTCTGGAGTTATAATTGTTTCGCCAATTGCATAATTAAACGGTAAATTAATTCCCCATTTTGGAGGCAGTAATTTACCAAGATTCATATTTGTAACAATATTAAATTGCTTGGTGTCTTCACGACTTCTTTCATTTGGACCTTGTTCTATAGTTCCAAAACCAATTGTACTCTTCTTACCTGTAGCCGAAACTGTAGCAAAATCAGCAAAATTTGAATCTACATTTAATAATGCCGCCATCCCCGAACTATTTTCCATGTCGGCGACACGAAGTTCATCAAACCAAACTTCTCCTTTTAAATTTTGATGCGTTTCATTACTCTTAACACCAATCATCAAATCACGAATGAGTCCAAAGTTCGGATTTCCCTTGACTCCTAATCTCAATTTATTCGTTTTACTTGCCAAGGACGGATCAAGATCAGCTTCGTTTAGGTAAAAAATTCCATCCGCTGGAAGCGTACTTTTGTCAGTAATAGCCATTGCCTTAATTTTCAACGCCGTTAATAAGGATAACGATAAATCAATATCATTATCTGCCGGCCAAACTGTTTCTGCACTTAACGGAGAACAATTAGAACCTGATGTTGACGAAGGATTTGTGACTTTCAACGGTATTTCTATTTGGTAAAAATTTTGAGTAAAGTCATTTCCAAAACGAATGAAACCAACCATTTGATTGTCTCGAAGTGCTATTTCATTTGGCAGCGATTCTGCGTGAAGGAACATTTTCAATTTCTTGAACTGACGCATATCCACACTCACATTTTTAAAAACGGCTCTTGAATCATTTGGCTGAAGACCAGCACCAGAAACACGCAATGATAAAGATTGCTCATTTTGATTAATAAGAGTATTGTTATTGTACAATTGTTCGCGTTGCACGCCAGGAGGAATAATATAATTTACAGGACATCTTTGGTTATTTTCCTGAACACTTACTGCTAAAACATCTAAAATTGTTCCATCATCATCAACATTAACATCTGTTGGATCAAGAGTTTGGGTATAAGCTCTCCAATCTCCTCTCACTAAATCTAAAGAACCAAAACGAACGGTCACTTCACTGTTGAAACCCGTCATAAACATTCTCATGAAACGAATAGATCTAAAATCAGAAATATCTCCAATAGTGTTTTCAGGTTTAAAAATAGGTATTTTAAACTGAATCCATCTTGCATCGGTTGTTGCCCCATTAGGCAATGTCACTTGGGTGTTTCTAATATCTGTAATGTAATTTTGACCAACAGTCATATTTGGTTTTACATCAATACTATACTCATAATAAGCATTGATAGTATTCATGGTGTTATCCCTATTTATATCTTCTACATCAGGCACACCAGTAGATGCTCTATTGGCATCATTAATGTCTACGGCAGAATTTCCGTCGACACCATTATAGTTTTTATAACGATCTAAAATACTTCCCGATGTATTCAAATAATACGTATAATCATCACCGGCAGGATCTTTTTCTGAAGCATAATTTGTGTAGATTGATCCTTCATTGGCATCAGACAAACCATCTAAACCAACGTCTTGATTTTTTCGATTGGCAGCATTCGAATCAAAAGCATAAATCAAGGATTGCGAAGCGGGCACATTTCCCCAAATAGGCTCTGGACTCACCATTATTTGATCTGGTCCAAGTCCGTTTTCGTATTGTTTTCTTCCATCTTTTAATATATCTTCGGATATTTCCCCTAAATTGAAATACATTTTTCCTGTATTTGCTGGAGATATTGCACCTGTTCCAACATAAGGATCCAATGCCCAAAACTGAATATATTCTACATTACCTTGCTCAAAATTTGTCGAATTTAAGGCTCTCATAATTCCTCCAAAATTATCTTTTGGACTTAAATTCACATTCAAACTATTATTATACGGCCCTCTTTCTGTAGGATAATAACTTAAATCCAAGGTGCTTATAACCTGTGTTTGACCCGCAGCAATATCCGTTAAAGGATATAATTCTTCGCTAAAAACTCTTCTTGTAGCATTTGATGATAAGTCATCATTAGTTATTCCATTTGGTTTTTGCACATAAAATATTGGATCAATAGTATACCAAGATAATTTGGCTCTTTTAAAACCATAACTTAAATCGTTAGCATTTGCATTAAAATTATAATTGCTTTGAGCGTCATTATTTGGTGTTGATGCCAAACTCCATGCATAAGCTGAACGCATATCAATAGTTGATTGTGATCCCTCAAAATCATCTACATATATAGTCGATTCTCCTTGAAAACTGTTTCCATTAGGCGCATCTGGTTTCAAAAATGCGATTTCTCCCCTTACCGAAAGATTGGAAACCACATCAGTATCAATATTTGGTAATTTATTCACTAATCGGGTAAAGAAAGGAACTTCTGTAGAGAAATTAGTATTAAACCCAAACATACTATTGTTCACTGATTCCTGCCCAAAACTAGATTTTTGTGTAAAAGGCTGTTCACTCAATTTTATGAAAGTGGCACCAACCAAAAATTTATCCGAAAATTTATGTTC
>CANBWX010000107.1 GCA_947373225.1 Flavobacteriaceae bacterium
GGTTTTACAATTTTAGAATAACTTTCTAAGACTTCAGCTTGAACTTTTCGAATATTATCGATGAATTCGGGTTGTAATTTCCATTTGGCATCCGGATTTCTTTTCAGCACTCCTAAACCGCTACAAGGCGCATCAATCAAAACTCTATCTGCTTTTTCGTGCAGTTTTTTGATAATTTTTGTCGAGTCGATAATTCGATATTCAATATTGAAAGCACCGTCTCTTTTGGCTCTTAATTTTAATTGTTTCAATTTGCTTTCATACAAATCCATGGCGATTAATTGTCCTTTGTTTTCCATTAAGGCGGCAATATGCAATGTTTTTCCTCCAGCGCCAGCGCAAGTATCTACAACGCGCATTCCTGGTTTTACATCAAGGAAAGCGGCAACAAGTTGCGAATTGGCATCCTGAACTTCGAAAAAACCTTGTTTAAAAGCATCGGTCATAAAAACATTAGCTCTTTCTTTCAACACTAACGCATCTGGCTGATTGGGTAAAGGATCGGTTACAATGTTCAAATCCATCAAGATAGCTCTTAATTGTTCCTTGGTCGTTTTTAGTGTATTGACTCTAAGAATTACTTTTGCAGGTTGGTTTTGAGCGGCTATTTCTGTTGCCCAAACTTTTTCTCCTAATTCTTTTACGCCTAATTCGTCCATCCAATCTGGGATAGATTCTTTTAAGGCTCTTACTTTCGAAAGTTCGTCAAAACGTCCTTTTATTTTTCTTTCTGGAGTTCCTTCCAGTTGACGCCAGTCGGGGATAGGGTAACCTCTTAAAACCGCCCAAACAGAGAACATTCTCCAAAGATTATCTCTATCGAAAGGTTCTTTTACTTCGGCAATTTCGGCATATAATCTTTTCCAACGAACTACTTCGTAGATGGTTTCGGCAACAAATTTTCTATCGGAACTTCCCCAACGTTTATCTTTTTTTAAGGCTCTTGCTACAACTTTGTCGGCATATTCGCCTTCGTTAAATATAGCATTCAACGAATCTATTGTGGTATAAACTAAATTTCTGTGTAATCTCATTTTAAATAATTGAGGTGCAAAGGTACTATTAAATGATTGAAAGTTTATTTTAAATTTTTAGCAAAAAAAACACAGCCAATTGACTGTGTAAATTTTTTATTGCTAAAAGAAATTATTGTCTTCTATTTTCATTTTTTGAAGAATTATCGTTCGTAGTTGATTTCGTTTGCGAATTAGTTCTATTCGTTTGTGTTTTTTGCGGAGAAGAACTTCTTTGTTGCGCGTTTCCTCTCGAAGCGTTAACTCCATTTTGGGAATAGTTTAATTGAGAATAGTCTCTTTGTGTATTTGCGCTTGGCGAATTTGTTCTGTTTTGAGAATTATTCACTTGTGGTTGTACACTTGGTTGCGTGTTTACGCTTGGCGAATTGGTTCTGTTTTGAAAATTGTTTCCTTGTGGTTGGGCGCTTGGTTGTGCGTTTAAGCTTGGCGAATTCGTTCTGTTTTGAGAATAATTTCCTTGTGGTTGGGCGCTTGGTTGTGTGTTTGCGCTTGGCGAATTCGTTCTGTTTTGATAATAATTTCCTTGTGGTTGGGTGCTTGGTTGTGTAATTATTCTTGGAGAATCATTTCTGTTTTGAGTAGGTTGCGCACTTGGTTGCATATTTGCTCTTGGAGAATCGTTTCTGTTTTGAGAATAATTTCCTTGTGGTTGCACATTTCCTCTTTGTGAATCATTCCTGTATTGAGGATAATCTCTATTGTTTTCTGTTCTTTGCGGAGCAGATGTTCTTTGATATTCATTTCTGTTTTGAGAGTATCCAGATTCATTTCTTGAACCTTCATTTCTGAAGTTTCTTCTTTGATCTAATTCGAAACGATTGTTTACTTCTGAATTTCTTCTTGAAAAAGAATAATCAGGATGTTGTTTTTCATAACTATTAGAACGTCTTGAGCTGCTATATAGTGAGATTGCTATGCTACTTCTTCTATAATCACCATAATTGTATTGGTTATATGAGTTTATAGAATTGCGCATGTTATTTCGGTATCTAAAAACAGGAAATGGATTCCAGGCATAAAAATAGCTAGGGTAAAAATTCCAGTTCCATGCAGAATAATAGGGACGATAATTCGAAAGCCAAAATGTACCAAAAATAGAGGGAGTATTGTAATATACAGGTTCATATATGTAATTTTGACCATACAAGTAGGAATCTCCAACAATTTGAACATTTACATTATTATAATCATCTTTTTCTACAACTATTGTAGCAACATCTTGATAAGTGTTTCGAGCAAGTACATCCTGGATAATAATAACGTGAGTTTGATTTTCCATAGACTCAATTACTCGTAAATAATCTACTTGGTTATCATTATTCAAATCTAAATTTGAAATTTGAAGATTTGGATCATTCAATCGTCTTTCAAAATCCTGTAGATTATTCGAATCCCCAAAAATAGAAGCAACCGCTTTTAAATCAAGATTATCGCTAATTTCAGAGTTTGTAGCATTTATTATAGTTCTATCTTGAGCTTGGATTTGCGTTGCAAATACGGAAGTCAATAGGGCAAAAAGAAATAGTTGAGTTTTCATGATTTTTGGTATTAATTTTAATGTTTTGTGAATATCCAATTACTGTGCCAATAAATTATTGAAATTATCATTAATCTGTTATTTGATAAAAAAATCGACTTAAGTTATTTATTAATCATTTAAAAGTATCGTTATATAGCTGAAAAACAATTGTTTAAATAATTAAAAAAAAAATTAAAAAAAAGTAATAAATTGAACTATTTCTTGGTATTTATAAAATTCAAATGTAGTAAAATATTTATTTCTATGAAGTCTTTATCTCGATATTACTTTAGTAATTTTTAATTAAAAATTGTTTTCGTTTTTTAATAATTTATGTAATTTGTGAGCAAAAATGGACTGATTTATATTAAAACTAGGAGAATGTTTTTATTTTAAATCGGAATGAATATTCTGTAACAAAGGTATAACTCCTATATTAAAAACGGCTTATAGAATTTTGAAAATAAGTTGTAGAATTCATACATAAGTCTGCAAATATAAAGTCTCTCATTTACAGTCATTCCTCCGATATTTTTAACTTTGGAAATTGCTTTTATAATTTGGTATTCTGTTATTAAATTCTGTCTATTTTTTCAAAATTACTGCCAACTCGACTATTGGTTCCATAAAAGGATACCAATCTACCCAAAATCGGGAGGCTTTGTGTCTTAAAAGAGACTGTTATTTATTTAATTTATTGTTTTTTTCTTATAGTAGCATATTTAGGTCTAGTAACCCAGCTAATTTTAACTTTATTTCTAACAACAATCCACCAAAAAAAGAAAAGAGTTGTTGTAATAACAGTAACTGTTATCGACCATTTTGGTATTGAATTAGATAAATCAATCAACATTCCGTCACCTGGAAAAATGCCAAAGCCAAATAAAGCAGGTATTCTAAACCAATAATAAAAAGAAACGGATAAAGCAGCAGATATTGCAACCAAAGTATCCTCTTTTATTATTTTTTTTACTATTAGAAACAAAGCACTTGATATAAGAAGACCTATAAAAGGCATTTTATAAATACTTATAAGTTGTTCTATGTTTGTTATATCCATACGATCTGGAACCTGAAACCATCCCCATACAAATCCAGGAAATCCACCTACCATAAGGAATCCAGCCATACGGTGATAAGCTGTTTTTTTTAATGATAATGGATTGATGCCTGAAGTTGAGTCGGGGCAAGGGGTTACACATCGATGACAACTAGTACAATGAGCATTTGGTAAGGATAATCTATTATTGAATCCATATAATTTCTCTACAGGATGAACTGGACATAAACCCGAACACCAAGCACTTTTCCATTCAAAAAAGTACCCCATTATTATCGAAATTACTGCCAAAGAGAATATTAATAGTGCAGTTGCTAAACCATTTGTATCGAAGATTGCATGTCGTAAGGGGACAATAATAAATAGAGCAATAATAGCAATTAGGTTCAATTTACTAGTTTGAGCTGTGGTTATTTTTTTTCTTTTAGACAAATTCATATGTCTTGGAAAAAGAGAATTTGTTGCCATGGGGCAAATATTTCTCCATACACCCACAGCTACAACGAGAAGTATTGGAGCTATTGGAATTAATATATTCCAGAATAAGAGAATACCAATGGTTGGGTAAAAAACTAAATTGAAGAGAATTCCAGCCCCTACGAGCCAAACCAAAATTTGAACTATCCGCCAAATTAGCGTAGAGCGTTGCGATAGTTGATTTTCAGATTGTAATTTTAATTTATTCGATTTTTTGATTTCTTTACTCTGCATAACGGTTTAAAATAAGCTAATAAAATGGGGTTGAAAACGTAATTTTCTATGGCTAAATTTAAATATATATTCTTTTAGAAACATTCTATATTACTTAAGTAGTATTTTATTTAAAAAAAATGTTTAAATATAAATCAAGAGGATATAAGAGAAGGTTAAAATTAGTGAATGCTTTAAAACTATGGTGTAATTTTTAGTGGATAAAAATAGTAAATCATGGCTATGTATACCAAGAATTGGTCTATCCAACTCTTTTTTCTATGCGTTTCAATTTTAGTATTCTAATAAAAGACTAAAGGATTTAGCGATAAAAATGCTGTAACTCCGTGCAATTACATAATTTTGTAGCACATGAAGTAATTAGCCTCTTGATAATCGACTATGAGTCATACATTTTCTAACAGCAACCCAATAGGAATCGTATCCACTTTTTGGGAACTTATAAACACGGATTTCAAGGGAGAAAATAATGCCCTATGCTGGTGCCGAAATTTGGAAGGCAATTTTAATGAGATTGTAGAGCAACTGCAACTAAAAGAAAACATAACCCAAGTGGATCCTCAAGACTTATTGGCACTCCAACTATCCGAAAAGGGAAATAAAGCAAGGGAAATAATCTTAAATGATTTTCGATTATTAACCGATTTTGGAGCTTCGCCTTCTCTTAATTTATTGAAGTGTTACGAACGCGATGATGAATACGATTTCATATCTACTGATGTGTATTCGTATCATGTAGATCGTTCGCCCATTGCAACAGATACTTTTTTATGTACCTATCACGGAGCGGCAAGTGATATTATTGCTAATAAGCAAGCGGAGCAAAAAGTGCTGATTCCTGAAATTCGAAAAAAATTGAAGGAGCTACATAACGGTCCATCAGAAGAATTTGAACACTTCTTGGAGGAAAACTATTTCGATTTGCATTATCAGGCGCAACCCTATGCAACGCCTATTAATTTAGGATTAGGTCATCTTTGGCGGCTGGCGGTAGATCATCCCCAACAAAAGGTGCTACCTTGTATTCACAGAGCACCCATAGAAAAGGAAGGGGAATATCGTTTGTTATTGATTTGCTAAAAATTGCTAGTTACTACAGATTGTTCGCTTCACTGCGTTGTTGTTATTGCGAGGAGGAACGACTTGGTAATCTCATGTTGCAATGACATTATACACATCCTCCCAGTTTGGGTTTAGCGCAATTATGAGTGCAAGCTTCCTTGCTCTTGAACCAGTTTTCATTTGTTTTTCAAGAGCTTTATTATATACAATCCATTAAATTGGTCATGTTTGAATATTTAATTTTTTATGAAACCTAAAACCCCTTTGGAATTATTAATTTTATTTAATTGTTATAGAAATTATTTATTTGACTAATTTTTTTTAATATTTATAATTTAAATTAATAATTATACTATTTCTATAGAATTTATAAAATAAATTGATTTTTCATTGATGATGTGAAAATTAGTTCGCAAATTTGTCTCATCAAAAAAGAAGAGCAATGAAAATTATAGCTAACAATAGGTGTAAAATGATGCTGGATTATTCCGCAGGAATGCTATTGTAGTTTTTTTTAATATACAAAAAGTACCCCTGCAAATCGCAGGGTTTTTTATATCAAAGATAGTCCCGTCCTGAAAAATGAGTCTAACTTAATGTGCAGTTTTTATTTGGATATCCTGTACCACTATGTGTATTCGGTAACGGCACACTATTAATTGCAATTCCTTAAATGTAATGTTTTATAATAAAGGAATCGTCTTAATAACAAGGTACACTTCTTGTAAAATTTCTAAAATAGCAACCTTTTGGTAATACCATCAAATTCATTTGTTAAACTTCATTTATGTCTTTATTTTAAAAATTAATGTTAAATACGTATTTTATAAGTATAAATACTTATATTTGCTTTTTTAATACTTAATTAATGAGTTATGATTAAAGTAATAGTAGTCGGAAACGGCATGGTGGGTTATAAGTTTTGTGAAAAATTCATCACGAAAAAAGGAATTGAAAAATACCAAATTACGGTATTTGGAGAAGAGTCAAGACGTGCTTATGATAGAGTTCATTTGAGTGAATACTTCGGAGGAAAGAGTGCTGATGACTTATCATTATCAACATCAACTTGGTACGAAGAAAATAATATTACATTAAATACTTCGGAATTAGTTTTAAAAATTGACAAAGAAAATAAAATAATCCAAACGCATTTAGGTAAAACGTATGCGTATGACTACTTAGTTTTAGCAACAGGTTCATCGGCTTTTGTTCCACCAATAAAAGGAGTCGAAAAGGAAGGTGTTTTTGTCTACCGAACGATAGAAGATTTAGATTCGATTATGGCTTATGCCAAAAAAATAAAGAAAAACGGCGCTACCGAAGCCGCTGTTCTTGGTGGAGGATTATTAGGTTTGGAAGCTGCAAAAGCAGTTTATGATCTAGGTTTAAATCCTCATGTTGTCGAATTTGCTCCTCGATTAATGCCAAGACAATTAGACAAATTGGCCAGTGACATGCTTCAGTCAAAAATTGAGGAATTAAATATTGGTATTCATCTCAACAAAGCGACTCAATATATTGATGGAGAAAACTGTATAACAGGAATGATGTTTGCTAACGACGAATTGTTAAAAGTGGACATGTTGGTTATTTCTGCTGGAATAAAACCACGTGACGAACTCGCTCGGGTTTCTGGATTGGAAGTGGGCGAACGAGGAGGAGTTTTGGTAAATAATAAAATGCAAACATCGGATTCGTCTATTTATGCCATTGGTGAAGTGGCGCTTTATGGTGGAATGATTTACGGACTTGTTGCACCGGGTTATGAAATGGCCGATGTGGCAGCAGAACAAATTCTGGGTAGAGAAAAAACGATGCGTGAAACCATCGATATGTCAACTCAGTTAAAATTAATTGGTGTTGAAGTAGCCAGTTTTGGAGACCCTTTTATCGAAAATGCAGCCGTAACAGCCATTGTTTACGAAAATAAATTCAACGGAATTTACAAAAGAATCAATGTTACGAAAGACGGAAAAACACTTTTGGGTGGAATATTAGTTGGAGATTCGAGTGATTATAATGCCTTATTCCAAATTTATAGTAATGCAATGTCGTTACCAAAAAATCCGGAAGATTTAATTTTGGGTTCCAGAGGTGGTGAAAGTTCAACTTTAGGAAGTGCAATGGACTTGCCGGATACAGCAGTAATTTGCTCTTGCGAAAATGTAACAAAAGGAAGTATTTGCTGCTCAATCACTGATGGTTCTTGCGAAACCCTTTCGGATGTGGTAAAACTCACCAAAGCAACTACTGGTTGTGGTGGTTGTAAACCAATGGTGGTTGACCTTGTAAAAGCGACTCAAAAATCGATTGGCAAAGAAGTAAAAGATGTTATTTGTGAACACTTTCAATACAATCGACAAGAGCTTTACGATCTTGTGAAAATTAATAAATACAATAATTTCTACGAAGTAATCGATCATCACGGTTCGGGCGACGGATGCGAAGTTTGTAAGCCGGTAATTGCTTCGATATTTTCAAGTATCTATAATGACACTGCCAATAAACACGTAACAACTCAAGATACAAATGATCGATTTTTGGCTAATATTCAAAGAAACGGAACTTATTCTGTCGTGCCAAGAGTTGCTGGAGGAGAAATTACTGCCGAAAAACTGATTGTTATTGGAGAAGTTGCCAAACAATTCGATTTATATACAAAAATCACAGGAGCACAACGTATCGATTTATTTGGTGCTCATCTTGTTGATTTACCTAAAATCTGGAAAGTACTTATCGAAAATGGATTCGAAAGTGGACATGCTTACGGAAAATCACTTCGTGCTGTTAAGAGTTGCGTAGGAAATGCTTGGTGTCGATACGGAATGGATGACAGCGCTGGTTTTGCCATCGAATTAGAAAATAGATACAAAGGAATACGTTCTCCTCATAAAATAAAAGGGGGTGTTTCGGCCTGTATCAGGGAATGTGCTGAAGCTAGAGGGAAGGATTTTGGATTAATCGCGGTCGAAGGCGGTTGGAATTTATACATCTGCGGAAATGGAGGAGCAAATCCTAAACACGCGGTGTTGCTTGCCGAACAAATTGATAAAGAAACGGTAATAAAATATTTGGATCGTTTTTTAATGTATTATATCCGAACCGCTGGGCCATTAGTCCGCACAGCGACATGGTTAGAAAAACTGGATGGAGGATTAGATTATTTAAAAGAAGTTATAATTGATGACAGTTTAAAAATAGCTGATGCTTTAGAAATCGAAATGCAAGGCTTGGTAGATACTTTTGAATGCGAATGGAAACAAGCTCTTGAAAACCCAAGGCTTTTGAATCGTTTCCGCCATTTTACCAATTCGGATGAAACGGATGATAATATCGTTTTTGTCCCGATGCGAGAACAAAAAATGCCGAAATCTTGGTAAAAAAATAAATAGTCATACTCATTTTTTTCATCTCAACTTCAACAGTTTTTTTAGACACTTCTTATTGTTTTATACGTAGTT
>CANBWX010000108.1 GCA_947373225.1 Flavobacteriaceae bacterium
GACGAAAGTGGTTTGATTGTTACCAATAACGAACCATCAAAAGATAGCTTGAAATCCTTGCATAAAACCATCAAGAAAGTAGCGGAAGATATCGAAGGATTTTCTTTTAATACTTCGGTTTCGCAGTTTATGATTTGTGTGAATGAATTATCAACTCAAAATTGTCACGAAAGAGCGATTTTAGAACCGCTAACAGTTTTGATTTCGTCTTATGCGCCACATATTGCGGAGGAATTATGGTTGCAATTAAAAGATTTAAAGATTGAAGAATTAAAAGATTATAAAGGAATTTCACACGAACCATTTCCTCTTTTAGACGAAAAACATTTGGTAGAAAGTAGCAAAGAATATCCAGTTTCTTTCAACGGAAAAATGCGTTTTACTATCGAATTGGCTTTGGATTTATCCAAAGAACAAATCGAGGAAATCATCATGAAAGATGAAAGAACCCTAAAACAATTGGACGGGAAAACACCAAATAAAATAATTATTGTTCCAGGAAAAGTGATTAATTTAGTTGGGTAAAATGTCAAAATGGCATTCTAAAATTTGGCTTAAAATTTGATGAGATATTTATAAATTAATAAAAAAAATTATGTTAGGATTTAGTTTGCCGGCGATGATTTTAATGGGCGGTATAGCACTAGCAAGTTGGTTAGTGAGCTCAAGATTAAAAAGTAAATTTGAAAAATACTCCAATTTGCAATTACGAAATGGAATGTCTGGGCAGGAAATCGCTGAGAAAATGCTTGCCGATCACGGAATTCGTGATGTGAGAGTGATTTCGGTCGAAGGTCAATTAACGGATCATTACAACCCAACGGACAAAACCGTTAATTTAAGTGAAGCCGTTTTCAATCAACGAAATGCAGCAGCAGCAGCTGTTGCCGCACACGAATGTGGTCACGCAGTGCAACATGCGACGGCGTATCGCTGGTTGACAATGCGTTCTAGTTTGGTTCCGGTTGTCAATGTTGCATCGTCTTATATGCAGTGGATTTTGCTGGGTGGAATCTTGATGTTACGAACTTTTCCGCAATTATTATTGATAGGAATTGTGATTTTTGCTGCAACGACTTTGTTCTCAATTATCACTTTGCCAGTAGAATATGACGCCAGTAATCGCGCTTTGGCTTGGTTAGAAAACAAAAATATGCTTACTCAAGAAGAACAAGCAGGAGCAAAAGATGCGTTGAAATGGGCTGCAAGAACGTATGTTGTAGCTGCTTTAGGATCGATTGCTACTTTGTTGTATTACATTTCGATATTTAATAATCGAAGATAATTACACGTTACTTTATAAAATAAAATCCGCCTCGATATTATAGACTGCCCCCAAAAAGTTAGACACTATTTGGGGGTATTTTTATGGAAAGAAAAGTCAAGTATGATTTATTTTCCTTTATTTGCTTCTGTTATATATTTTTCCAATGCCATTGTCATTGAAGGTGTTTCAGGTGTTGGAGCAAGAATATCAACTCTCAAACCATGTTCCAAAGCTTCTTTCTGCGTTGAACTTCCAAAAACGGCAATTCTAGTGTCGTTTTGTTTGAAATCCGGAAAATTCATAAACAATGATTTTATCCCAGTTGGACTAAAGAAAGCCAAAACATCATAATATACATCGGCCAAATCCGACAAGTCGCTCATAACTGTTTTGTAGAAAATGGCTTGTGTCCAATCTACTTTTAGGTTGTTTAAGGTAACTGGTGCTTCTGGATTAAGTTGATCTGAAGCTGGAAGCAAGAATTTTTCGTCTTTATATTTTTTTATCAAAGGAGATAAATCTGCAAAATCTTTTGGGCCTACATAGATTTTTCTCTTGCGATACACAACATATTTTTGTAAATAAAAAGCTACTGCTTCCGATTGACAGAAATATTTTAATCCTTCAGGAATTTTATAACGCATTTCTTCTGCAACCCTAAAAAAGTGGTCAACAGCATTTTTGCTTGTTAAAATAATTGCTGTGTAATTATTAAGATCAATTTTTTGAAGTCTGATTTCCTTCGCATTTACGCCCTCTACATGAATAAAAGGTCTGAAATCAATTTTTACTTTATGTTTGTTTTGAAGCTCAAAGTACGGGGAATTCTCCACTTTAGGCTCTGGTTGTGACACCAAAATTGTTTTCACTTTCATATCTAATATTTTCTAAGCAATTCCTTTTGTAAACCAATAATACATGAAATAATATGGTGCTATTTCGAGAGCGCAAAGATACAAAATAAAATAAAACAACTTACTGAATATTAAATTTTGATAGTTTTTTATTGAAACTATGTAGATTAGAATATTAATAATCAATATAAAAGCAATTATTACAAGTAAAAAACTTCTTGATATGGAGTCATTATAGAACAAAATGACATTAATCGGAAGTAGGAATAATCCAACATAAGTTCGGTAAGTTACTTTTTGAAGGTTGAATTGCTCTACAAATTCTTCCATGTTGAATGCTGTTGCAATGATTTTTTCAATTAAAAATTTAGATAAAATAAAGAAAAAGAGGAAAGTGATTATTTGAATATACTGTATCCAATCTGTTTTTGAAGCGTATCCAAAATGAGATAACGAAAGTTGAATAAAAAATGCCAATGAAATAACTTGAACCAAAAATAAAGAAATTGTAAAGCCACTTTTGAGATGAATACTGTCTCGATATACTTTTGTGTATTTATCTGAAAAAATTAAATTTATAAAGTCCGAAAATCGATTTTCAAAAACTGATTTAGTCAAAGCTATTGTAGCAAATGACATCACAAACAAGACCGTTGCCCATTCTTTATTTTCAATTATCCTCGGATGTAGTACATTTTCAATCATAGCGATGCAAAATTACTAATTTTTTATTTCATTACTTTTTATTATAATTTTATTGTGAATCAAATCGTATAAAAAGTTTACTTTTGCTGTGAAATTACTCTATATATGAACGATTGCATTGTTATAATTCCTACCTATAACGAAATTGAAAACATAGAAAGTATAATAAGAGCTGTGCTTTCACAACATAAACCGTTTCATGTTCTTATTATCGATGACAATTCGCCAGATCAAACAGCTGAAAAAGTCATTATGCTTCAATCAGAATTTGAAGGTAGATTGTTTATAGAAAAAAGAACTGGAAAATTAGGTTTAGGAACCGCTTATGTACATGGGTTTAGATGGGCTTTGGAAAATAAATACAATTATATTTTCGAAATGGATGCTGATTTTTCGCACAATCCTAATGACCTTGAAAAGTTATATGATGCTTGTCATTTCGGAGGAGCCGATTTATCCATTGGTTCTCGTTATGTAACAGGAGTAAATGTGGTGAACTGGCCTTTAAGCCGAGTTTTAATGTCTTATTTTGCCTCTGTTTATGTGCAATTTGTTACAGGAATGGAAATACGCGATGCCACCGCAGGATTTATTTGCTATAAAAAAGAAGTGCTTCAAGGAATTAATATTGATAAAATTAAATTTGTTGGTTATGCTTTTCAAATCGAAATGAAATACAGAACATTTTGCAAAAAATTTCTAATTGTTGAAGTGCCAATAATCTTTACCGATCGGACAAAAGGACAATCAAAAATGAGTAGCGCCATTTTTAAAGAAGCAGTTTTGGGAGTTATTTCGCTCCGTTTAAAAAAATTAGTTAACGCCTTATAATATAAATAGAACGCGATGAATAGGGTTTTAATAAAGAATGCCAAAATAGTAAACGAAGGAACTATTTTTGAAGGAGATGTTTTAATTGAAAACGACTTAATCGTCGAAATTTCAGAAAATATTAGTGCAAAATCATCCGAATGCAAAATCATCGATGCCGAAGGAAATTATTTGATTCCAGGAGCCATTGATGATCAAGTGCATTTTAGAGAGCCAGGACTTACCCATAAAGGTGACATTGAATCGGAGTCAAGAGCTGCTGTTGCTGGCGGAATTACCTCATATATAGAACAACCCAACACGGTTCCTAATGCGGTAACACAGGAAATTCTAGAAGAAAAATACCAATTGGCTTCAGAAAAATCCTTTGCAAATTATTCGTTTATGATGGGGGCTACTAATGATAATTTAGAAGAAGTTCTAAGAACAAATCCAAAGAATGTAGCCGGAATAAAAATATTTTTAGGATCGTCAACAGGAAATATGTTGGTGGATAATGAAGTTGTTTTAGAAAAAATATTTTCGAGTACGCCAATGCTTATCGCTGTACATTGCGAAGACGAAACTACTATAAAAAATAATCTAGAAAAATACAAAGCTGAGTTTGGAGACGATATTCCTGTAACGGTTCATCATCTTATTCGCAGCGCCGAAGCTTGTTATCTTTCCTCGTCGAAAGCGGTGGCTCTTGCCAAAAAAACAGGAGCGAGATTGCATATTTTCCACCTTTCGACCGCTAAAGAAATGGATTTATTCACCAATAAAATCCCGTTAGAAGATAAGAAAATTACCGCCGAAGTTTGCGTTCACCATTTATGGTTTACCAATAAAGATTATGAAACTAAGGGTAATTTGATAAAATGGAATCCTGCTGTAAAAACTGCTGAGGATCAAAAAGCTTTATGGGAAGCCTTGATCGACGGAAGAATTGATGTGATTGCCACCGATCATGCGCCGCACACTTTGGAAGAAAAAAAACAATCCTATTTAAAAGCACCTTCTGGGGGGCCACTAGTACAACATGCCGTTGTGGCAATGTTTGAAGCGCACCATCAAGGAAAAATAAGCGTTGAAAAAATCGTCGAAAAAATGTGCCATAATCCAGCCAAAATTTTCAAAATTGAAAAACGTGGTTTTATAAAAGTGGGTTATTTTGCTGATTTGGTTATTGTAAATCCAGGTTTGCCTTGGAGCGTGAAGAAAGAGAATATTCTGGCTAAATGTGGATGGTCACCGTTCGAAGGATTTACTTTTAAATCTAGAATTACGCATACTCTGGTAAACGGACAATTAGTTTATTCTGCTTTTAAAGTAAAAGATATTCGCGCCGGAAAACGGTTGTTGTTTGATAGATAAATGCAATATAAATGAAAAAAATACTTCCATTTTTAATCATTTTTGCAATTCTAAGTAGTTGTAAAAAAGACATTGTCAAAGCACCAAATCATCTTATCGAAAGAGGAAAAATGGTAAACATAATGTATGATTTATCGATTTTGGATGCTATGAAAAATCAGAATCCAACTTCGCTGGAGAAGTATAAAATAAATTCAAAAGAATATATTTTTAAAAAATATAAAATTGATAGTGTCCAATTTGTCCAAAATAATTTATATTATTCGTCTGATTACAAGGGATATAAATTGATGTATGAAGAAATAAAAGCGCGTTTAGACAAGAATGTAAAATCAACCGAAACTTTGATTAAGATTGAAACTAAAAAAATAGCGGCTAAAAAAATAGCTGAAGAAAAGTTAAAATCTAAAAAAGCTACTGATTCAATAAAAAAGAGTAAAGAAAAACAAGTTAAAGAGGCAGATTCAATCAGAAAAATCAAAGAAAGAAAATTAAGCTAAATTAGTAATTTCTTTTACATATTGATTAATAGCGACGAATTCGAATTCTAAAGTGCTTTTAATTTTTTCATTTGAATATAAATTTTTAGAAAAAGAAGCTCTGGCTGTAGTTCTATCTAAGTTTCTTTTTTGTCTAAAAACAGTCGAAAAAAACCAATCAATTCGCCATAAAACTCCCATCATAAAAGGACTCAAATAAATGGAAGGTAAATTTATTTTAGATGCTTTTGCAATAGCGTTGAAAACATCTTGAAAAACAACATTTTCTGCAATTAATACAAACCGTTCGTTTTTCGTTTCGCTTTTCATCAAGTCAAACATAATTTTCACAACATCCGTAACGGCAATAAATCCGGTATTTCCTTTGGTGTAAAATGGCATTCCATTTTTCACATTATTAAAAAGTTTTCCGCTGCCTTGTTCCTTAAAGCCAGGGCCAATTATAACTCCGGGATTAACAATTACTGCGTTTAACCCTTCTTGTTGACCGCGCCAAATCTCTATTTCGGCACCATATTTAGAAATAGCATAATCGCTATGCGCTTTTTCTGGATTCCATTCTGTTTCTTCGGTGATGCTATTTTCATGGTCTTTCAAATCGCCAAGGGCGGCAATCGAGCTAACAAAACAGAGTTTTTTTATGGATTTGGAAATGCAAAAATTGACAATATTTGCAGTTCCTTCTATGTTTGTTTTTCGAATTATTGCTTCGTCTTTGGGATCAAACGAAATCAAAGCGGCACAATGGTAAGCATAATCAATATTTTCGAAAGCCATTTCTAAAGCCGGAACATCGATAATATCAGCTTCAATCCAATTTATTTTTTCGAAAAGTGATTCTTTTTTGTAAAGTAAAAAAAGATCCTTTGTTTTCTTGATACTTGCCGAATTTCGATAAATGGCACGAACGTTTTCTCCATTTTCAATTAAATGAAGTAGTAAATGCGCGCCAACTAATCCCGTTCCTCCTGTAACTAAAACCATAAAGCGAAATTACGAATTACAAATTACGAATTCTAAATTATTTTCTCAATTTACCAATAAACCATTTACCGAATCAACATTAAATTTTATCTTTGTCGAAATTGTTAAAAAAATGAAGAATTTTATTGAAGAAGTGACTTGGAGAGGAATGCTTCACGATGTTATGCCGGGAACGGAAGAACATTTGATGGAACAAATGCGGGTTGCGTATGTGGGAATTGATCCAACTGCGGATTCCTTGCATATTGGTCACTTGGTTGGGGTGATGTTACTGAAACATTTTCAATTATCTGGACATAAACCGCTAGCTTTAGTAGGTGGTGCAACCGGAATGATTGGCGATCCGTCAGGAAAATCGAACGAAAGGAATTTATTGGACGAAGCGACTTTGCGTCACAATCAAGAAGCTATAAAAGGGCAATTGGCTCGTTTTCTAGATTTTACTTCGAATGCTGCAAATGCTGCGGAATTAGTGAATAATTACGATTGGATGCAGCACTTTTCGTTTCTTGATTTCATTCGCGATATAGGAAAACACATTACGGTCAATTACATGATGTCGAAAGATTCGGTAAAGAAACGTTTGTCTTCCGAAGCTTCGGAAGGAATGTCATTTACGGAGTTTACGTACCAATTAGTTCAAGGATATGACTTTCTGCATTTGTACCGAGAAAAATCTTGTACGTTGCAAATGGGCGGAAGCGATCAATGGGGAAATATCACTACAGGAACCGAATTAGTTCGTAGAATTGCAAGTGGAAAAGCCTATGCTTTAACTTGTCCGTTGATTACAAAAGCCGATGGAACCAAATTTGGAAAATCTGAAGGTGGGAATATTTGGCTAGATTCCGTTAGAACTTCGCCTTATAAATTTTACCAATATTGGTTGAATACTTCGGATATTGATGCCGAAAAATACATTAAGATTTTTACTTTTTTGTCCAAAGATGAAATTGAGATTTTAACCGAAAAACATAGAGAAGCACCGCATTTGCGTTTGTTGCAAAAACGTTTGGCCGAAGAAATTACGGTAATGGTTCACTCGGCAGCAGATTTAGAAAATGCGATAAAAGCTTCGAATATTTTGTTCGGAAATTCTACTTCGGATGATTTAAAACAATTGGACGAAGCCACTTTTCTTGATGTTTTTGATGGCGTTCCGCAAGCTGAAATTTCAAGAAACGAAATGGAATCAGGAATAAATATTGTGGAAATTTTGAACGCAAAAACAGGATTTCTAAAATCGAATGGTGAAGCAAGACGCGCTTTGACAGCGAATTCTATTTCGGTGAATAAAGAAAAAGTAACCGAAGAATTTGAACTTTCGACCAAAGATTTAATCAATAATCAATTTGTGTTATTGCAAAGCGGAAAGAAAAATTATTTTGTGGTGAGAGTGGTTTAAAGGTTTAATTGTTTATTCGGTTAACCGATTAAACAAATAACCAAATCAACTTTTAGATAACCATCAAATTACAACCTCGAATATCCGAATTATCAAAACGTCCCAATACCTCGAAAGTAGTGTTGGGATTTTTTTTGCCCAAATCTTGCGTGGCAATAAAGGAGCAGGAATTAATATTGGCCAAATCGATAACGTTGATTCCGCCAGTTTTTCCAGTATCGACGTAAGTCAAAGCATCTTCGGTGTCGCGAATAAGGATTTGCATCCATGAAGGACATTCGAATACGCCGTTGCCAAGCGAATAGGCTTGCGACAATAATTCGGTCATTCCATATTCCGAATGTATGGCTGTAACGCCAAAACCTTGGCAAAGTTGTTCGTGTAATTCTTCGCGAATCATCTCTTTTCGTTTGCCTTTCATTCCGCCGGTTTCCATGATAATGGTGTTTTGCAGCTTGAATTTTTGGCTTTTTGACCCATTTTCAGTTTTTTGCCCAAGGTTGTCAAGAACCTTCTTTTCTTTTTCAATGAATGAACTTTTATTATTGAAGGTTTCGATTAAATCCAATAGAGCATAAGTAACACCAATTAATATTACGTTTTGACCTGCATTATCTAACTTTATTAATTTCTGGATGAGTTCCTCGTGGTTGTGAAGATAAAAGCCGCTTTCGGGATTATGAGTCATTTGTATTAAATCTTCAACCATATAAATCAACGACGAACCTTCGCGCTCTAAATAGGAAGGAAGCAAAGCTAAAACCACATAATCCTCGATATTGCCGTAGAATTGGGAAAAACCCTTTCGATAACTTTCTTCATAAAGAGAAATATCGGTAACGAGATGTTTGCTGGTTGTTATTCCTGTTGTTCCGCTGCTGGTAAAGGTTTCTTGAATGGGATTTTCATTAGAAATAACCTTGTGGCTTTTGAAAAATTGAATAGG
>CANBWX010000109.1 GCA_947373225.1 Flavobacteriaceae bacterium
CAAAGTCAGAGAGCTGAAGACGATGGACCTGAAGTCCCAAAGGAAGCTAAGAAAAAAAGGAAGAGCCAATCAAATTCAATGTAAATGGAAACGTTAAAACCCTTATCCGATTTCTTTAAAGCTATAAATAATGACTACCGAATTAGCATTACGCATATTGGTATTTATGTAGCCTTACTGCAATTTAGAGTGGATAAGGGTTTTGTTAATCCAATTCAAGCTTATAGGCATGAAATTATGGAAATAGCCAAAATTTCTTCGCCTAAAACATATTATAAATGTATGCGGGAATTAAGCGAATATGGTTATATAAAATACGAATCAACTCGTAAGCGAAACCAGGGGAGTAAGATTTATTTCCCGATATATGAGTGATTGAATCAATTAACACAAGAATTAATATAGCCCGTTCGCGGGCTTTTACTTTAAATATAAGGAGGTGAATGATGGAAAATGATAAAGATAAAGAGAAAGCTCCTGAGATGGATGAGAGAATTTTTAAAACTTTTGAACTTATTGAACAGGAAAAGGAACAAAAGGTAGTAAATTTAATTATTGAAATAATTGTTTCATCAACTTTAAAAGAATATTATGAAAAGGGCAATTAGATATCTACGATTTAGTCAACTTGGACAAAGCAATAGTTCAATAGAACGGCAGGAAATGTATACAGATCAGTGGTTACTTTTTAATAAAGTGGAGCTAGTTGATTCTTTTATTGATAGAGGAAAAAGTGCTAAGACTTTTGACCGTCCTGACTTCATAAAATTACAAGCTTTCATAGTGAAGCACTACAAGACCGTTGATTACCTATTAGTAGATCAATTAGATAGGTTTAGTCGTGACGCTGGAGAAGCAATGAGTATGGTGAAAATGCTTCAAAAAAGGTATAGCATACAAGTGGTTAGTGTAACGGAAGGAATAACATTTGACTACGATACTCCGGGTAGTTTCTTTCGGGCGGGTCTGCAACTATTATTGGCAGAAGAAGATAATATTAATAGAAGTATAAAGATCAGAGGAGGACTTTACACGGCTAGAGCTAAGGAAGGTAGATATATAGCAACGAGTGCTCCATTTGGATACATAAAGGAAGGGGAAAGGAAAGAACGTAAATTAATAGTTAACGAGGCAGAGGCTAAAATTGTGAAATTTATTTACGATTCTTATTTGCAGAATGTGCCATTATATATTATTAAAAAAAAGGCAAACGAACTTGGATTTAAGAAGACAGGTAATGTTGCTTTAGAAAGAGTTCTTACCAATGCTGTTTATGCTGGTATGTTAACTGTTCAAGCTTATAAAGAATATCCGGGAGGTCTATTTCCTGCAATTCATGAGGCTATAATTGATATGACTACATGGAGAATGGTGCAAAGTAAAATTAAAAAACCAGAAAAATTAAGAACAATAATTGATGAAAATATTCCGTTGCGTGGTATTTTAAAATGCCATTGTGGTATTCCGCTAACAGGAGCAGCATCTCGTGGGAAATCTGGAAAATATTTTTACTACTATAAATGTAATTCTTCTAAACACAACAATATAAGTGCAATTAGGGCGCACAATCAGTTTTTAAATATATGTGAATTAATGAGTCTCCCTGAAAAGAGAATTCGTGAAATAAAAGATGGTTGTAATGCTTCTATTGAAGTTGAAATGAAAGCTAATAAACATAGAGTTCAAGAAAAAAAGATTGAATTAGAAAATGTCCAAGAAAAAATGTTCTCAGTTGAAGAAAAGTGGATTAAAAATGAAATTGCAAAAGAAACATATGATCGATGGTACGCAACTTATGATGGTACTATTCAAAATTTGAAACAAACAATCGAGCGACTTAATACTGATCAAAGCAAAGTCTTCCTTGTTTTGGAGAACAATTTAGGGCTTCTTACGGACATGCATTCTGTGTATAGTAACTCAAATACTTTACAAAAAAGAGAGTTTATAAGTATGGTGTTCGATAACAATTTATACTATCAAGGAGGTATCTATCGAACACCTACAATGAGAAATATTTTTACTAGTAACGTGTTGTTAATGAAGGAGAAAGGATGTTTGATTTATGAAAAAAAACGGGATGATTTTGATATCATCCCGTCCAGTGGAGTCGCCGGGAATCGAACCCGGGTCCAAACAAGCAACTAAAAGGCTTTCTACGCGTTTATTTCCTGATTAGGTTTTCGATGTTGTGTTTGACCAGAAACAGTCGCACAACACTTATCTTCTTAATTTCGAAATCCGCCCGAAGCTTACGGAAATCTAGGTTTAAATTTACGATTCACCTGTATCGACCGCTATAAACCAAAGCTTTCGAGGTAAATCCTGCTCTCCTATCTGATAGGAGCGAGGCTAATCTTACTATGATTCAGATTATGCAGCAAGAGCGTAGTTTCCTTCGCCGTGTATGTGTTTTGAAACCTTTTATTTACGAGAATTGTCCCAGTTCTCGACGTGCTTACTTCTCAATTCGACTTGCTGTCAAAACCAGTCGACCCCATTTTATATTTCAATTGTCAAAAACTATTCCAAAATTGAGTTTGCAAATATATGCTTTTTAATCCGATTTTGCTCCTGAAGTTTGAAACCGAATAACGAATTACTCATCCTTTTCTTCACCATCCAACTTAAACGGATAATCGCCAAATAGTGCAGACAATTTTCGAATGTTGTAAGGGCTTCTCGAAAACTTGTTTGATAACGCAATCAGTGTGACATTTTCTTTTCTTAAAGGCACATAAGACGAAGTATTTCCGTGCCACCAACCGTTGTGGTAATATAAGGTTTGCCCAGTTTCCCATTGTACCATTCGAATGCCAAGACCATAATTTTTTCGACCTTTATGTTCGTTGCTATATCCTTTATAAACTTGATTTAATAACTGTGGTGCAAGAAATGTCGATGCACTTCTTGCTCGGTCTAATTTTAATAAATCTCGCGGTGTTGAATAAATGTTTTTGTCGCCGTAAATAGCATCTAAATAATCCATACCAATCTCAGCTCTATTTCCTTTGTAGGATGGAGCTACAGTTTTACGTTCTGTATCATAATCCATGACAAAAGTATTTTTCATTCCAAGCGGCTCAAAAATGATTCGCTTCATCGCCTCTTTGTATTTTAGGCCAGTTGTTTTTTCGATAATCAAAGCCAAAATGGCATAATTGGTATTGCAATAAGCAAATCGAGTATTCGTTTTAGATTCTAATGCAATGTTTTTTGTTGCCAAAAGGTTTAAAATGTCTTGATTAGTCAGTATTTTATGTCTGTCCCAAATTTCCTTTTTATCGGTGAAATACGAATAACTTCGCATACCACTTCTATGGTTCAAAAGGGTTCTAATAGTAACTTCTGGATACGGGAATTTTTTTAATATTGTATTTACTTTTTGATCTAAATTTATTTTCCCGGCATTTATTAATTTTAATACTGCCGTAGCGGTAATTACTTTACTTACTGATGCGAGATGTAACGGAGAGTCGGCAGTCATTACTGTTTTGTTTCTAAAATTAGAAAAACCCTCATATTTTTCAAAGATAATTTGACCATTTTTTGCTACAAGGAAACCACCATTTAAGCTGTTATTGGGCCAGTTTTTAGTATAAAAAGCTTCGATACTTTTTTTTGTTGAATTAATATATTCATCAGAAAGTTTGTCTTCATTTTTCGATGGCACCATTTTTGTCAATGTATCCGCAGGAACATTGACATTAAGTGCGCTAATTTGTTTTGAAATAGTTTCTTTTTTACAAGAAGCTAAAACCAAAATTAACAGGATTAATTGAAGTATATTTGCTTTTTTTATAAATGTCATTTGAATTTTTTTTGGGATAGCAAATATATAAAATCGATAGCTGCTGGTTTATTAATTTTCGAAAACCTTAACATTATTTTTATTCCTTTTTTTTAGTGGTACTATATCAGTTTTTAATAATCTGGTTTTAATGGTTTTGAGTTCAAAACATTTATTCTAAAAGAAATTTAAAATCAATTAATAATGTTATATTTGTAACAATAACAAAGATAAAAGTTATATTAAAATAAATATTTAAAATATGAAATTCGGAATTATTAAAGAAAGAAAAAATCCACCAGACCGAAGAGTTGTATTTTCACCCGATGAATTAGCCAGAATAAAGCAACTTTATCAAGGCATAACTATAAAAGTCGAAAGTTCGGATGTCAGAATTTTTACGGACGATCAATATAAAAATATGGGTCTGGAAGTCGCAAATAATATTAGCGATTGTGATGTTTTCTTTGGTGTAAAAGAAGTGCCTACTGAATATTTGATTCCTAATAAATCCTATTTCTTTTTTTCGCATACTCTAAAAAAACAACCACATAACAGGCAACTTCTTCAGGCTTTATTAGAGAAAAACATTGATTTTTATGACCATGAAACACTTGTTAATGCTCATAATCACAGATTAATTGGGTTTGGTAAATATGCCGGAATTGTAGGGACTTATAATAGTATTCGTGCCTTTGGAACTAAATTTGAATTATTCAAGCTCCCAAAAGCAGAAACACTTTCTGGAAAAGAAGCGTTAATTGCACATTTGAAACGTTTAATCTTACCGCCATTAAAATTTGTAATTACTGGAACCGGAAAAGTAGGAAGCGGAGTAAAAGAAGTTCTTGACGCCATTAAAATAAAAGAAGTTTCAGTCGAAAATTATCTAACAAAAAACTACGCACAAGCTGTTTATACTCAAATTGATGTTTTGGATTATAACAAGCGAAAAGACAGAAAAGTAATCGATTTTAATGACTTCGTTAATAATCCACAAGAGTATGAATCCGATTTTGAGCGATTTACCAAAGTTTCAGATATTTATATTACGGGTCATTTTCATGCCAATGCAGCTCCAAAAATCCTTACACAAGAAATGCTTCAAGATAAGGATTGCAAAATAAAAGTTGTTGCCGATATTTCTTGCGACGTCAATGGTCCAATTGCTTGCACGCTGAGATCATCAACAATAGCGGAGCCTTTATATGGTTATTGGCCAAGCGAAAATAAAGAAGTAGACGTTTTTCATCCTGCGGCAATCGTTGTGATGGCAGTTGATAATTTGCCTTGCGAATTGCCAAAAGACGCTAGCGAAGGTTTTGGCGATATGTTTATGGAACATGTTATTCCTGCTTTTTTTAATGGAGACAAAGACGGAATATTGCAACGCGCAAAAATGACCGAAAAAGGAAAATTGACTCCGCGGTTTAGTTATTTACAAGATTATGTAGACGGAAAATAATCTTTGAAAATAAATTTAGTTTAAATTATAGCTTCTCATTCAGGAAGCTTTTTTTTATGTTTTATTCGAAAAAATGTGATTATATTTGAAAATAAATCATTCCAATTTTGAAAGCCAATTCTCTAAAAATAATTCTTTTCTTCTTTATATCATTCCAACTTTATTCTCAAGAGTTACTTCCATTTGTCGAAAATTATTCGAAATCGAATTATCAAGGAGACAACCAGATTTGGAATATTGCCCAAGGAAATGATAAAGCGATGTATTTTGCCAATAATCATTATTTATTACGTTATGATGGTGTGAAATGGGAGAAAAACACTTTACCCAACAAGACGATTATACGATCTATAATGATAGATGGCGATCGTATTTATTCAGGATCTTATAAAGAATTTGGGTTTTGGATTCGGAAAGAAGGGAAAATGAAATACGTTTCCATTTCTAGTGGTAAGAAAGTTTTTGATGATAGCGAGAATGAGGAAATATGGAAGATTTTCAAGTTCAGAAACAAAATATATTTTCAATCTTTTAACGAAATTTTTCTTTATGATGGTAAGTTAATTAAGAAAATGAAGCTTCCATTTCTTATTTCGTATTGCTTTCCAATTGACAATCAACTTTTGGTTGCTTCCGTTGGGCGTGGTGTTTATTCCATGACAAATTCTCAACTCGTGAAAGTAAAAGGTTGGGAAATTCTCGAAAATAACGTCATTCATTCGATTGATAAATACCAAGGGAAAACCTATTTTTTTACTAAAAGAAATGGTATTTATGTTGAAGAAAAGGGTGTTTTAAATTCTTGGAAAAATCCCTTAAACGAAACTTTAAAAGCGGCAAATATTAATGGAGCCAAGTTTATAAAAAACAATAAATTAATTATAGGAACTGCTAGTAGGGGAGTTTACATTGTCGATTTGAATACTAATTCCTTTACAAACATAAATAGAAATAATATTTTGATCAATAATTCGGTTTTGAGCATTGGTCAAGATAAGGAGAATGATTTATGGCTGGGTTTAGATAACGGAATTGCACATATCGAAGTCAATTCACCAGTTTCTATTTTTTATGATAATTCGGGAGCTATAGGCTCTGTTTATTCGGTTGCAAAAATAGATAAAGGCTACTTAATGGCATCTAATCATGGTATTTTTAAATATGTAGATAACCATTTTTCTTTGGTTCCAATGACCGAAGGTCAAGCTTGGGATATTGGCAAAATAAATAACAAATACCTGATTGGTCATAACGAAGGAACATTTGTGTATGAAAATGGATCTTTTTCGAAATTAAATTCGGTTAATGGTGGATGGAATTTGACCAAGAGCAACATCAATAATTTTTATTTACAGGCAACTTATGCAGGTGTTTTGATTTATAATGATCTAAATAATTTATCACAAAAAGTTATTATTAATGGGCTTTCAAAGCCTATAAAATATGTAGCACAAAATAGGAAAAACGAAATTTGGGCAGCAGATAATTATCGAGGTTTGTATCGAATTGTGTATAATGATAATTATCAAACTACGAAAGTTGAAAATATTACTCAATTAAATAAAATGACCAATGATTTTGGTGTAAAAATATTTGAGTTTAGGAATGAAGTTCTTTTTTTAATTCACAATTCCTGGTACACCTATAATTCGATTTCTAATAAATTAGAAGAGAATAATCTGTTTAATTCAAATTTCAAAAAAGTATCCGATATTGTTGCCATTGACGAAAATAACTTTGTCGTGCTTCAAGAAGGTCTTTTATATCATATTGATGCTAAGGAAAATAAATTTATTTGGAATAGTATTCAGGAAAAATATTATAAAGGAAAAATTATAAATGATAATTTGAAAATTTTCAAAAGCAATGATACTTATTTGTTAAATCTTGACGACGGATTTATTTCACTTCAATTAAAAAGTGAAATCAGCCACGATCCTAAGCTAAATATCGAAGCTTTCAATAATGGAGATTTAGTGGCTGATAAATCAAAAATAAAATATAATTCAGAACTGAAAATAAGTGTTGTTTCGGGAATATATGGTGCCGAAAAACCAAATTTATTTTTCGAATTAAATGGTGCTAAGGACTTTTTGCCCATAAAAGAGGGATTAATCGATTTGAATAATCTAAGTAGTGGCTCACATTCGGTTGCAATTTTTCATTATGATGGTGTACATTATAATAAAGTTTCTGGTTTCGATTTTGTTATTGCTAAACCGTGGTATTTCTCTTTTTGGATGATTCTCTTTTATTTTCTCGTTTTAGGTATCATATTATATGTGTATTATCGATGGAATAAAATGCGCTATATTCAAAAGTTAGCTTTGCAAAGAGAAGAATTGAAACATCAGAAGAAAATTCTGGAAATGGAATTAAAAGCCGAAAACGAATTGAATACCCAAGAATATGAAAAGCATATTCTAGAACTTGAACTACAAGCAAAATCCTCCGAAGTTGCTGGTAAATCACTTTCTATTGCCAAACAAAGCGAAATGATAGAGAATATTCAGGGAATTTTAGATAATGAAACTGATGTAAACAAACTAAAAAGCGAAATTAAAAAATCAATAAAAATTAATGCTGTAAACAAACATGAATGGGAGACTTTTGAAACCAACTTGAACCAAATTCATAATGAGTTTATCATTAACCTTTCTAAAAAATATCCGAATCTAACTTCAAAGGATATTAAGTTATGTGTTTACTTAAAAATGAATCTTTCCTCAAAAGAAATTGCGCCCATGATGAATATCTCTTTTAGAGGTGTCGAATTGCAACGCTATCGTTTAAGAAAGAAATTAAACCTGATTCAGGACGAGAATCTCTCTAAATTTCTATTATCTATATAAAACTTCTCAAATTTTTATAGACTATTTATTTTTTAACGTATTTTTTTATATAATTACAATACATCATTACTACATCATGATGATGTATTGGTATGCACAGATTCTTAGTTAAACCCTTCTGAACATTGAATTTTTATATTATTATGACGTTTTGATGTATTCGTGTAGTAACTAAAATTAACACACTATAACGATGTATTTACATACTTTAGCCTCACTAACTTTAACAAATTATTAATATATGAGAAATTTTATTTTTAGCTTTTTAGCACTCATTCTTATTCCAGCATATATGTCTGGTCAAGATATTAAGGGTAAGGTGTCAGACAAAAACGGAGTTGGAATTCCAGGAGCAATTATTTCTGCTGCTGCATCCAGAACTTCTACTGATGCTGATTTTGATGGTAATTTTACAATAAAAGCCAAAGCAGGCGAAACATTGAAAATTACAATGGTAGGTTTTGATGCGCTATCCACTAAAGCAACCGCTGGTGTAATGAGTATTAAATTACAAGAATCCAAAGACAGTGAATTAAAAGAGGTTACAGTTATTGGTTACGGAACTCGTAAGAAAATTGATAATAC
>CANBWX010000110.1 GCA_947373225.1 Flavobacteriaceae bacterium
TAATTGTTCAAGGACATATTCCTGCTATTATCGCTTTTTGTATCTATATGATTGCCGGAACTGCCGAAACAAACAGAGCGCCTTTTGACTTGGTCGAAGCCGAATCAGAATTGGGTGCTGGTTTTCACACGGAATACTCGGGAATGAAATTTGCCTACTTCTTTTTGGCGGAATTTATCAATATGTTTATCATCGCAGCAATCGCGACAACCATATTTTTCGGTGGATATTTATCTCCTTTTGGAATAACCGAATCTATTCCTGTTCTAGGTGTTTTCTGGTTTTTGGCAAAAACATTGGTACTTATATTTTTAATGATGTGGTTCAGATGGACCTTTCCAAGATTAAGAATTGATCAACTTCTAGTGTTAGAATGGAAATATTTACTTCCGTTAAACCTATTAAACCTAATGTTGATGGCATTGATTGTTTTGTTTAAATTAACTATTCATTTTTAAGATTATGGGTTATTTTTCAGATATATATAACGCAGTAAAATCACTCCTCAAAGGAATGAGCGTCACGGGAAAGTACTTTTTACACGCACGAAAAGGCGCTATAACACAACAATATCCCGACAACAGAGCGACTTTAAAAATGTTCGAACGTTTTCGTGGTGAAGTGGTTATGCCGCACGACGAAAATAATGAACACCGTTGTACAGGTTGTCAAAAATGTGAATTGGCTTGCCCAAATGGAAGTATCGAAATTATTTGGGATAGACAAGTAGACCCAGAAACAGGCAAAAAGAAGAAAATGATAGATCAACACATTTATCATTTAGGAATGTGTACAATGTGTAGTTTATGTATTGAAGCTTGTCCGACGGATGCCATTAAATGGGCACAGAATTTTGAAAATTCTACTTACGATAGAACAACACTTACTAGAGTATTAAACAAACCAGGATCAAAATTAATGCCTGGTGTAGAAGACTAATATTATGGAAAAAATTGTATTTTATATTTTGGCATTGATAATGATTGTTTTTGCAATTGCCGCTGTAACAAGTCGCAAAATGCTTCGATCGGTTATTTATTTATTGTTCGTGCTTATTGGAATAGCCGGAATTTATTTTTTAATTGATTATAATTTCTTAGCCGCCATTCAATTAACCGTTTACGCAGGGGGAATTATTGTTTTGGTTATTTTCTCGGTTTTGCTTGTTCACCATATCGAAATGGAACTGGAAATGGCGAAATTATCAACAAAAATAATAACGGCTGTTGTTTGCTTGATTGGACTTGGGATTTTCTTGGCTACCATTTATTCGAATGAATTCAAAGTTGTCGAAAATCATAAAACGACTTCGGTTTCCGATATTGGAATGGGACTTTTAAGCTATGACGCTGGTGGATTCATATTGCCTTTCGAAGTAATAAGTATCCTCTTATTAGCTTCTATGATTGGAGCGATCATCATTGGAAAAGGCGATAAACTAACTAAAAACGACGAAACATTATGATAGCCGGAATTAGCATATACGAAATTTTCACCCTTACCTCTATCCTCTTTTTTATAGGTATTTATGGGTTTATTACACGAAAAAACTTGATTTCGATTTTAATTTCAATCGAATTAATATTGAATGCTTCGGCGGTTAATTTTGTTGTCATCAACAAATATTTATATCCAGATGTATTACAGGGCGTATTCTTTTCGATTTTTATTATTGCTGTGGCTGCCGCCGAAACTGCGCTTGCCGTTGCAATAATCATTAATCTTTACCGACAAATTAGCTCTGTCGAAGTGAAGGACACTGAAATTATGAAGTATTAATATTCATCAACTACATCAACTATGAACATAACTTATATATTATTTATTCCGTTGATTCCTCTAGCTGTTTTCTTGCTTTTGGGGATTTTTAATCAGCAAATCAAGCCCGCAGCTTCTGGATATATTGGCGTTTTAGGATTGTCAATTTCAGCGGTACTTTCTTACTATACCGCTTATCAATACTTTTTTGTACTTGGAAAATCGAATGGAATTTACCAAACTTTTGTCGAAAAAACGGTTTGGATGAACTTCACTGATACTTTGCATATCGATATGGGAATTTTGATTGATCCAATATCCGTAATGATGCTTATCGTGGTGACTACAATTTCCTTGATGGTACATATTTACAGCCGAGGATATATGAAAGGGGATGATGGTTACACCAAATTCTTTGCCTTTTTATCGCTGTTCTCTTTCTCCATGTTGGGATTAGTATTAGCAACAAACCTTTTCCAAATCTATATTTTCTGGGAATTAGTGGGTGTTTCTTCCTTCTTATTAATTGGTTATTATTATACCAAAACTTCGGCGGTAGCTGCAGCAAAAAAAGCTTTTATTGTTACTCGTTTTGCAGATTTTGGTTTCTTAATTGGAATATTGATCGTAGGTTATTACGCTGGAACATTTGATTTTCAAACGTTAAACGCTGTTAATCCAGAAGGCGAAGGCTTATTGCTACATTGGGGAGCTTCTTCTTTCATGGGATTATCCGTAATTACATGGGCATTGCTTTTAATATTTATGGGTGGAGCTGGAAAATCGGCAATGTTCCCATTACATATTTGGTTACCGGACGCAATGGAAGGACCAACGCCAGTTTCCGCATTAATTCACGCAGCAACAATGGTTGTAGCCGGAGTATATTTAGTGGCCCGATTATTTCCGATGTATTATTTCGTCGAAAATGGTTTTGCCTTAAATATTGTTGCTTATGTAGGTGCTTTCTCGTCCTTGTTTGCAGCAGTAATTGCACTCACACAAACGGATATCAAACGAGTTCTGGCATTTTCGACCATGTCACAAATTGGTTATATGATGTTGGCTCTTGGGGTTTCAAGTTATAAAGGAGAAGAAGGTGTCGGTTATATGGCATCCATGTTTCATTTGTTTACGCACGCCATGTTCAAAGCCTTACTATTCCTAGGTGCAGGTTCGGTTATTCACGCAGTTCATAGCAATTATTTGAAAGATATGGGCGGTTTGCGAAAGTACATGCCAATCACCAATATCACTTTTTTGATTGCAGCTTTAGCAATTGCAGGAGTTCCTCCATTTGCAGGATTTTGGAGTAAAGACGAGATTTTAGTCGCTGCTTTCGAAAAAAATCAATTGCTTTATTTTGTTGGATTATTCGTTGCAGGATTAACGGCCTTTTATATGTTCCGACTTTATTTTGGAATATTCTGGGGAAAAGAAACCAAGTACGAACACACACCCCACGAATCGCCAATATCAATGGCATTCCCTTTACTTTTTTTAGCATTTATGAGTATCGTAGCGGGATTTATTCCTTTCAGCGAATTCGTAACTGCCGATAAAGTTGGGTTCGTCGGACATTTGAATTACACTTTGGCAGCCGTTGCTGTTGGAACTGGATTAACAGGAATCATCCTTGCTTGGATTTTCTATAAAAAAGAAAATGATTTGGCTGATAAGTTTGCTAATGCTTTTGGAATATTTTACAAATGGACGTATAACAAATTCTATTTTGACGAAATCTATATGTTCGTCACCAAGAAAATAATATTCGATCGGGTTTCTGCACCCATTGCCAAATTCGACAAGAAATATGTCGACGGCACGATGGAAGGAATTGGAAACAAAACCGTTATTCTTTCCGAAAAAATAAAAGGTTTGCAATCCGGAAGATTACAAGATTACGCTATGTTTTTTGTTTCAGGAGTCGTAATTATCGCCTTAGTTTTCATTTATTTATATACCAATTAATATGGATATTTTATCACTTTTTGTAATTGTCCCTGTACTTACCCTTTTTGCTTTGGTTTTATCCAAAGGATTAAATCAGGCACGAATTATTTCAATGGTTGGAAGTTTCATTCAACTAGGAATGGCAATCCATTTGCTTTTCGCCTACTTCGAGGAAAGAGCTATAAATAAAAGCGTCATGCTTTTTACACAAGATACGGTTTGGTTCAAATATTTCAATATCCATTATGCAATAGGAGTTGATGGTATTTCAGTAGCGCTATTGTTATTGACATCAATAGTGGTATTAGCCGGCGTTTTTATTTCTTGGAAAACAGACGATTTGCCTAAAGAATTCTTTGTTTCTCTTTTGGTTTTAGCCACTGGAGTTTACGGATTCTTTATTTCTATCGATTTGTTTACCATGCTTGTTTTCTACGAAATTGCAGTTATACCAATGTATTTGTTAATTGGAATTTGGGGATCAGGGCCAAAAGAATATTCGGCAATGAAATTAACTTTAATGTTAATGGGAGCTTCGGCAGTTTTGATGGTTGGAGTTTTAGGAATCTACTTTAATTCTAATGCCGATGGAGGAGCGTTAACCTTCAACATATTAGAAATTTCGAAAGTACACATTCCATTTGCAGCCCAAAAATTATTTTTTCCATTAACATTTGTTGGCTTTGCAGTTTTGGGCGCTTTATTTCCTTTTCACACTTGGTCACCCGATGGTCACGCTTCGGCACCAACAGCAGTGTCCATGCTTCACGCAGGAGTTTTAATGAAATTAGGAGGTTATGGAGTATTCCGAATTGCCATGTTTTTATTACCATTAGGAGCAATTGAATGGTCTTGGTTTTTCATCATATTATCCGCAACGGGAGTTATTTATGGTGCCTTTGGAGCATTAAAACAAACCGATTTAAAATACATAAACGCCTATTCGTCCGTGAGTCACTTAGGAATGGTATTATTCGCTTTATTGATGTTGAACAAAACCGCTTGGAACGGAGCTATTCTACAATCGCTTTCTCACGGGTTTATGACAGCCTTATTCTTCGCCTTAATCGGAATGATTTACGGAAGAACACACACTAGAGACATCACAAAATTAGGAGGATTATTGAAAGTGATGCCTTTTATATCTGTGATTTATGTTATTGCAGGTTTGGCTTCATTAGGATTACCTGGATTTAGTGGTTTCGTTGCCGAAATGAACATTTTCGTTGGTGCTTTCCAACACGAAGAAATGTTTTATAGAGTTGCCACTATAATTTCTGTATCAGCCATTGTCGTAACCGCAGTTTACATTCTGCGAGTACTGGGAATTATGTTAATGGGACCCATTAAAAACGAAGAATTTTTAGATTTACCAAAGGTAACTTGGTTCGAAGTAACAGGTATTATGTTATTATTAATTCCAATGATTGGTATGGGTGTTGCTCCACTATGGTTGAGCAATATGACGATGGACAGTATCCAACCGTTTATTCAAGGAGTATTAAATCATTTATAAAATAGATACAATGAATGTGAACAGTTTTATCGCAATGAGACAAGAAATTTTTCTGATAACAATTATATTATTGTTGATCGTGGGAGAAATTTTCATAAATAAAAACAAAAAAAACCTTGTACATATAGCCCTAGTTTTATTTGGGATTCATACCCTATTAGGCTTTTTTACTATTGAAGAAACAAGTTTATTTGGTGGAATGTTTCGCACTAATAATCTAATTCATTTCTTCAAAAACACGCTTAATGTTGGGGTATTGATCGTTTTGCTTCAATCTGCTGATTGGATTCAAGAAAAAATGGTACCTCTAAATAAAGGAACGGAATTTTTTATGTTGCTATTTTCTTCGCTTTTAGGAATGTATTTTATGATTTCAGCTGGCGATTTTCTAATGTTTTATATCGGTTTAGAATTATCTACTTTACCAGTAGCAGCATTAGTAGCTTGGGAAACTTCAAAAAGAATTTCGAGCGAAGCGGGAGTTAAATTCATACTTTCGGCAGGATTGGCATCAGGCGTTTCTTTGTTTGGAATCTCATTATTATATGCCGCAACAGGATCAATTTATTTTGCAGACATCATAGGAGTTATCACTACAACTAATTTGACAATACTAGGATTCATACTGTTTTTCGCAGGATTAGCATTCAAAATATCTTTGGTTCCTTTTCACTTTTGGACAGCTGACGTTTACGAAGGTGCTCCAATAGGTGTTGCCTCCTATTTATCAGTAATTTCAAAAGGCGCGGCTGCATTTATTTTGATGATATTATTGTTTACTGTTCTAAAACCATTAATGCACGTTTGGGAAAACATCGTTTATGTGATTGCACTTGCCACGATGTTTATTGGTAATTTATTCGCTTTGCGTCAACAAAACTTAAAACGATTCTTAGCCTTCTCTTCCATTGCGCAAGCAGGTTTTATCTTATTGGGATTAATCAGTGGAACTCAATTAGGAACTGCTACAGTCGTTTACTTTGTATTAGTCTATATATTCACGAATTTAGCTGCTTTTGGAGTGGTGCAAGCTATCTCATTGCAAACGGGTAAAGAAAACAGAGATGATTATAATGGTTTATACAGAACAAATCCAAACTTGAGTCTCGTGATGATGTTGGCTTTATTTTCATTAGCGGGAATACCTCCAGTAGCTGGTTTTTTTGGTAAATTTTTCTTGTTCGCAGCAGCAGCAAGCAAAGGCTATTATCTATTAGTTTTCTTAGCAGTTGTCAATGTAACCATTTCCCTTTACTATTATTTATTATTGGTAAGAGCTATGTTCATTAGAAAAAGTGAAAACCCAATTCCTTTTTTCAAGAGCAAAATTTATATGCGTTTAGGGCTAATAATTACCGTTTTAGGTATTCTAGCTCTTGGATTATACAGTCCATTATACGATTACATTTTTGAATTAAGTACCCTTTTTAATAAATAAGTTATGGCATCATTAGACGGAAAACATTCATTTGGAAGCATCGGAGAAACAAGAGTTACTTTTGTCGAAAAAGGCGTTGACGAAAGCCGTAGGGATTTCTTAAAAAAACTATTGGAACACAACGGTCTAGAAGTTATACTTGAAGAAGAAAAGAAAAAAGCGGAAGAAGATCCACAATTATACACTGTGGCAGTAACCGATATGGTTTTCAATCCCACGATTTGGATTTTCGAACGAAAAATGCGAACATTAGACAATCACAAAGTAACACAAGATTACTGGTTTCAGAAAACCACTGAAACAAAACCACAATATTGGAAAAATTCATAAAAGCAAAAACAAACTTTTAGTATTTTTATCTTAATTTTATACTGATAATTCCCCAAGCAATTAGGGGAATTATCAGTATTTTTTTTTTAAAACTTAAAACCAAATTATGAATTTATTCGAAGATTCAAAGGATTGGACTGAGAAGTTGGCTCCAATCCTAACTAAATATAAAGGTCGAAAACATCCGTTGGATTATCATAATCTATACCAATTGATGGTCATGGTTGTCCTTTCCGCCCAAGATTCCGATGCCAATATCAACAAAATTGCTCCTGCCTTATTTGAAGTTTTCCCTAATATGGAAAGCCTTTCCGTTTCAAATGTGGGCGCCTTAATTCCATATATCTCCAAAGTTCGGAATTTTGGCACCAAAGCCAATTGGTTACTAGAAATAGCAAAAACAATCCAAAAAGACGAAAATATTCCACTCACCATGGAAGGATTAACCGTTTTAAAAGGCATCGGTCGCAAATCGGCCAATGTTATTATGCGAGAAGCCAAAGTTCCCGCAGAAGGGATAATTGCCGATTTGCACGTGATTCGTGTCGCTCCAAGAATTGGATTAATTCCAGAATCCAAAGACGGCATCAAAGTAGAAAAACAATTAATGCAAGTATTACCAAAAACCATTTGGGGAGAAATAGGTATGGCAATTTCTTTTTTAGGAAGGGAAATTTGTAGACCACAACCCAAATGCGAAGAATGTCCGATTAATGGGATTTGTGAATATCCATTAAAAACGATTTAAAGAAATATGACACGACCCATTCCACTTTTCTCATTGGTCATTTTTCCCAATTCTGAGCAATCGACTTTGATTAAGTCTTATAAACAATTGCTCAAAAATCATATTGGCTGGTTTGGCAGTGCTAATGCTATGGCTCATATAACAGTAATCAACTTTGAAAACGATCTCTCACTTCAACTTCATCTTGACATGATTAGGGAATTCTGCAAGACAGTCGTTCCACAAAAAGTGATATTAAATGATTGGGACTCTTTTGGAGAAAGTGTCTTTTTCATTAAACCAGACCAAATTTCACAACAATACCTCGATAATCTTATTATAGATTTGCATCAATATTTAGGTTTTAAAATCAAAAATGCTCACGCTCATTTAAGTATTGCCCGTGGACTCGATGCGGAAAAAATGAAAAAAGCCTACGACCTTTTCAGAAATAGTGAAATTAATCTACAATATAACTGTGATTCATTTTATCTCAGGAGATTCAACGACCAGACCAAACAATATTCTGACATCGTAGAAAAAATTGATTTCGGAAAATAGATCCCGAACTACTGTAAAACAAAAAAACACTCATCATAAAATAAAGGGTTTTTCAAAAGAAAAGTATATATCAGGAGACATACTCTCCCACATAACTGAAGTACTATCTACGCAGACGAACCTAACTATTCTGTTCGGGCTAAATTTTACCTTATTTTTTCAAAAAAAAATAAAACAAAAAACCCCATTCCGAAAGGAACAGGGTTTTTCAAAAGAAAGGCGACGACATACTCTCCCACATAACTGCAGTACCATCTGCGCAGGCGGGCTTAACTACTCTGTTCGGGATG
>CANBWX010000111.1 GCA_947373225.1 Flavobacteriaceae bacterium
AAAAATACATTTTATGAGGTTGAATTTCAATTATAGTTATTAACAAAAGCCTCCTCAAAAAAACCAAAAAAAATTTGAATTCCATTTTTTTGGATGTCGTAGTATTACATCAAAAATATTGATGAAATAAGCATCAAAAACACTCGAATAAGTCAGCTTTTTTTGCAGGAAAAAAGAAGAAAAACAGCTCTACACCAAAACCGATTAAAAGCATTTAATTTGCAAATTATTTTTAAAATCATTTGTTTTTGCAAAGATTTTTAATATAATACGCCGTTTTTCAACAAAAAAACACGAAAATATCAGATTTAGAAAACCATACAAAAAGACCTTAAATAGAAGCAAAAATAAAAAGAAGCTAGAAATAAAAAAACACCCAATAAAATATCAAACCTATAAATTGAAGTTGTATTGTGTTGAAAAATCATTTTGGGTATCGTATATAAGTAAATAATAAAATTGATGGTTTTAATTCTTTTTTTAAATTTGCTCCCATTGTTGCAATTTATAGCCAATTGTTGAGAATTGCGAAAAAGAAATACACTTAAAAAAATAGTTAAAATGAGTACTACATTATTCGACAAAGTATGGGATTCGCACGTGGTGCGTAAAATTGAAGATGGACCAGACGTGTTTTTTATTGACCGTCACTTCATTCACGAAGTTACAAGTCCTGTTGCTTTTTTAGGTTTAAAAGAAAGAGGAATTACTGTTTTGTATCCAGAACGCACTTTTGCAACTGCTGATCACAACACACCAACAATAAACCAACATTTGCCCGTTGAAGATGCATTATCTGCCAATCAGCTAAAAGCTTTGGAAGATAACGCAGCCGAATATGGCATTTCGCACTGGGGATTAGGTCACCAAAAAAACGGAATTGTACACGTTGTAGGTCCTGAAAACGGAATTACTTTGCCCGGTGCAACTATCGTTTGTGGAGATTCACATACATCAACTCACGGTGCTTTTGGCGCAATTGCCTTTGGTATCGGAACTTCTGAGGTGGAAATGGTATTGTCTACACAATGTATCATGCAGCCAAAACCAAAGAAAATGCGTATCAACGTAAATGGAACTTTGAGTAAAGGTGTGGGGCCAAAAGATGTAGCACTTTATATTATATCTCAATTGACTACTTCTGGAGGTACAGGATATTTTGCTGAATATGCTGGAAATGTTTTCGAAGACATGTCGATGGAAGGTCGTATGACCGTTTGTAACTTGAGTATCGAAATGGGTGCTCGTGGTGGTATGATTGCTCCTGACCAAAAAACATTCGATTTCTTGGAAGGAAGATTATACGCTCCAAAAGGAGAAGCTTGGACAAAAGCTGTTGAATATTGGAAAACTTTAAAAACGGATGCTGATGCTGTTTTTGATGCTGAACTAAACATCAACGCTGCCGATATTGAACCAATGATTACTTATGGTACAAATCCTGGAATGGGAATTGGTATCTCAAAAAATATTCCGAATGCCAACCAAGTTAAAGGTGGCGAGGAAACCTATAAAAAATCTTTAGCCTATATGGGCTTTGAAGAAAATGACGTAATGATTGGTAAACCAATTGATTTTGTTTTCTTAGGAAGTTGTACCAATGGTAGAATTGAAGATTTTAGAGCTTTTACAGAAATAGTAAAAGGTCGTAAAAAAGCAGACAATGTTACGGCTTGGCTAGTTCCAGGTTCTCACGTTGTAGAAGCTCAGATAAAAGAAGAAGGTCTTTTAGACATTCTTACCGAAGCTGGTTTTGTATTGCGTCAGCCGGGTTGCTCGGCTTGTTTAGCAATGAATGATGATAAAGTTCCTGCAGGAAAATATGCGGTAAGTACATCCAACAGAAACTTTGAAGGTCGTCAAGGCCCTGGTTCAAGAACTTTATTGGCTAGCCCAATTATGGCAGCAGCAGCAGCAGTAACTGGGAAATTGACAGATCCTAGAGAGCTAATGTAGCCCCCTAACCCCCAAAGGGGGAATTCCTAAAATTTCAAATAACAAAACATAACTATATATCCTCCAACAACTCCCCCTTCGGGGGTTGGGGGGCTAATCAAAAATCAAATGGCATACGATAAATTTAATATCCTTACCAGTAGTGCAGTGCCACTACCGATAGAAAACGTAGATACCGATCAAATTATCCCAGCTCGTTTCTTGAAAGCTACAAAACGTGAAGGTTTTGGAGACAACCTTTTTAGAGACTGGAGATACAACGGAGACAATTCTCCAAAAGCAGATTTCGTATTAAACGACGGAACTTATAGCGGAAAAATATTAGTAGGCGGAAAAAACTTTGGTTCAGGTTCTTCAAGAGAACATGCAGCCTGGGCAGTTTACGATTACGGATTTCGTGCAGTAGTTTCAAGTTTCTTTGCAGACATATTCAAAGGAAACTGTTTAAACATTGGTGTTTTACCAGTACAAGTAAGCCCTGAATTTGCTGAAACTATTTTCAAAGCGATCGAAGCAGATCCAAAAACAGAATTAGAAATCAATTTGCCTGCGCAAACTATTACCCTTTTGGCAACTGGACAAAAAGAGTCTTTTGATATTTCTGGTTACAAAAAAGACAATATGATTAATGGTTTTGATGATATTGATTATTTGCAAAACATGAAATCAGAAGTGGTGGAATTTGCCAATAAATTGCCTTACTAAAAAAACACTAAAACATACCTGTCAGGTTTTTAAAACGGGACAGGTGTGTTTTTAAAAAATCCAAATTATGATCCTAGAAGCCGCCTTTCTTTTTGTTAAAAAAGGAGCAGAAGAACAATTTGAAAAAGACTTTGAAATTGCTGGTCAATATATAAGTTCAATTCAAGGTTATTTGGGACATAGTTTAAGAAAATGCATCGAACAAGAAAACAAATACATCTTACTTGTTGATTGGGAGAAATTGGAAGACCATACCATTGGTTTTAGACAATCTGAACACTATTTAGAATGGAAAAAATTGCTTCATCATTATTACGATCCGTTTCCTATTGTGGAACATTTTGAGATGATTTTGGAAAATAAAAAATAATATTTTCAAATGAAACCAAATAAACACATACAAAGAGATGGAAATGCAACAAAAATATTTGATGCCAGAAGTCAAGCAAATGATTACAGACATCTTTCAAGAATTTTGAAATCAGGAATGAATGTTTTAGATGTGGGTTGCGGAACTGGATCTATTTCAAAAGATATTGCTGCTATTGTTGGAGAAAACGGAAAAGTCACGGGAATTGATAATACTGAAAATTTCATCTTGAGTGGACAAAGCACCTATGAATCTGTTGCAAATTTAAAGCTTATAAATATTGATTTATTCGATTATAATCCTGAAGAAAAATACGATTTAATTGTATCAGCAAGAGTTTTACAATGGCTGAGTAATCCGAAAGAGGCTTTATTAAAAATGAAATCCCTTTTGAAACCAAACGGTCAAATTTCAATTCTTGATTACAATCACAAAGCAATTGAATGGATTCCTTCGCCACCAGAAAGTATGCAAGAGTTTTACCAAACTTTTTTAAACTGGAGAAAAGATGCTGGAATGAATAATGAAATTGCTGATGATTTAGCAAGTCTTTTAAAAGAAGTAGGATTTCATAGTATTGAGGTGATAAATTCAGATGAATTTTATAATAAAGACGTTTTAGATTATAAATCAAAAATTGGAATTTGGTCAAAAGTTGCTGGTTCAAGCCAAATGGTGGAAGAAGGTTATTTAGACAATAATTTAAGATTAAAAGCAATCGAAGAATACAATAATTGGATAGAAAAAGAAGTTGTTTCAATGACAATGAAATTAAATGAAGTGCGAGGAAAAGTATCTAAATAATGCGTTTTCCTAAAAAAAAGGAAATAAAAAGTAATCGTAGAAAATTAAAATATTTTAGCCAAAAGCAATATAAAAATGAAAAAAAGAAAAATTGAAATAATGGATACGACGCTTCGCGATGGTGAACAAACATCGGGAGTTTCATTTTCTGCTGCAGAAAAATTAACCATTGCGCAATTGTTGCTAGAGGAATTAAATATTGACCGCATCGAAATTGCATCAGCTCGTGTAAGCGAAGGTGAATTTCAAGGAGTAAAAGGCATTATGTCTTGGGCAGAAGAAAAAGGATATACCGATAGAATCGAAGTGTTGACTTTTGTTGATGGCGGACTTTCTATCGAATGGATGAAAAAAGCTGGTGCCAAAGTTCAAAATTTATTGACAAAAGGTTCTTTGAATCATTTGGTTCATCAATTAAAGAAAACGCCAGAACAACATTTTGCAGAAATTGCAAAAACAATTGCATTGGCAGAAGAAAATAATATTGCTACCAATATCTATTTGGAAGATTGGAGCAACGGAATGCGTAATTCTCCAGAATATGTATTTCAATTTTTGGATTTTTTAGCGACTCAACCTGTCAAAAGAATATTATTGCCGGATACTTTAGGCGTTCTAATTCCATGGCAAACTTCTGAGTTTATTTCTAAAATCGTAACAAAATATCCTGCGATTCATTTTGATTTTCATGCGCACAACGACTATGATTTAAGCGTTGCCAATGCTATGGAAGCTATCAAAGCAGGTATTCACGGACTTCATGTTACCGTAAACGGAATGGGAGAACGCGCTGGAAATGCTCCGCTAGAAAGTGTAGTTGCAGTTATCAATGACTTTTTGCCAGAAATAAAAATCAATGTAAAAGAATCTGCTTTATACTCTGTGAGTAAATTAGTGGAAACTTTTACTGGTTATAGAATTCCAGCCAACAAGCCGATTGTAGGTGATAATGTGTTTACACAAACAGCAGGAATTCACGCTGATGGTGACAATAAAAACAATCTCTATTTTAATGATTTGCTTCCTGAACGCTTTGGAAGAAAACGAAAATATGCCTTAGGGAAAACTTCGGGGAAAGCCAATATCGAAAAAAACCTTCAAGAATTAGGATTAAAACTAAATCAAGAAGACTTGAAATTGGTTACCCAAAGAATTATCGAATTAGGTGACAAAAAAGAAACTGTCACCAAGGAAGATTTGCCTTATATCATTTCGGATGTTTTGGACAGTCATACGTATGAAGATAAAATTGTCATCGAATCCTATGTTTTGGTTCATTCGAAAGGTACACGTCCATCTACAACGCTTTGTTTGAAAATTGACGGTGAAGTTATCGAAGAAAACGCTCAAGGTGACGGACAATTTGATGCTTTTATGAATGCTCTAACAGAAATATATAAAAGAAAAAAAATGACGCTGCCTAAACTTATCGATTATGCAGTTCGAATTCCGCCAGGAAGCAGTTCAGATGCATTATGCGAAACCATAATCACTTGGACCAACGGCAAAAAAGAATTTAAAACCCGAGGATTAGATTCTGATCAAACCGTTGCGGCCATCAAAGCGACTCAAAAAATGCTTAACATAGTTAGTGCTTAATCCAAAAAAGAAAAACAATCAATAACTCAATATAAAAAGAATGAAATTTAATATAGCCCTTTTAGCAGGAGACGGAATTGGTCCTGAAGTAATCAGTCAAGCAGTAAAAGTTTCTGATGCAATTGCAAAAAAATTCAACCACGAAATAACTTGGACACCAGCACTAACAGGTGCTTGCGCTATTGACGCTGTTGGAGTTCCTTATCCTGACGAAACTCACGAAATCTGTATGAAAGCCGATGCTGTTTTATTTGGAGCCATCGGACACCCAAAATATGATAATGATCCAAGTGCAAAAGTAAGACCAGAACAAGGTTTGTTGCTAATGCGTAAAAAATTAGGTTTGTTTGCCAATGTACGTCCAACATTTACTTTCCCATCTTTGATTGACAATTCTCCTTTAAAAAGAGAGCGCATCGAAGGAACTGATTTAATCTTCTTGAGAGAACTTACCGGTGGAATTTATTTTGGCGAAAAAGGAAGAAAAGATGGAGGAGAAACAGCTTTCGACACTTGTACTTATACCAGAGTTGAAGTAAAAAGATTAGCTAAAAAAGGATTCGAATTAGCCATGACACGTAGTAAAAAATTGTGTTGCGTTGACAAAGCGAACGTTTTGGAAACTTCACGTTTGTGGAGAGAAACCGTACAAGCCATGGAAAAAGACTATCCAGAAGTCGAAGTTAGCTACGAATTTGTAGATGCAGTTGCAATGCGTTTGGTTCAATGGCCAAACTCGTATGACGTATTAATTACCGAAAACTTATTTGGTGATATTTTAACTGACGAAGCTTCTGTAATTTCAGGTTCTATGGGATTAATGCCATCAGCATCTGTAGGAGAACACACTTCATTGTACGAACCAATTCACGGATCGTATCCACAAGCAACAGGTTTAGATATTGCAAACCCATTAGCAACAGTATTATCGGCAGCGATGATGTTTGAAGATGCTTTTGGATTAAAAGACGAAGCCGAAGCAATTAGAGCGGTTGTAAACAAATCACTAGAACAAGGAATTGTTACCGAAGATTTAGCTGCAAAAGGAGCTAAAGCTTACAAAACTACTGAAGTTGGAGATTGGTTAGTTGCCAATTTGTAAAAATAGATTGACGCACCGTTGAGACGCACTGCAGTGCGTCTCAACGGTGCGTCTCTACAAGGAATCAATAACATACGCAATAACAAAAAAGGTGTCAATTTTTCATTGACACCTTTTTTTATGTATATCAAAGTTTAGAACTTTGACATAAAACTATTTAAAGTCTATTTCAAAGCTCCTACTTTAGCTTTAACCTCATCTAGTGAACCTTCAAAAACTTGTGAGTTTGATTTTCCATTTTCAGAAGTTGTTACCGTAGCTTTTGCTTTTCCGTCATTGTTGATAATTTCAACTTTAACGTTTTTCTTAGTTGCTGCATCAGTGTTAAAACAAGATGTTTTTTTAGCACAGCACTCTTTTTTACCTTCAGTAGCAATAAATTTTCCGTTTGCATCATAATGTGACATACACATTTCTTTTTCAGCAGGATCACATTTAAGGCTATCGCACATTGCTGCACATTGGTCTTTGGTCATTGTCGCACATTTAGACATATCACATTTTCCCATTGGCATAGCATCTTTTCCCATCATAGGACATTTCGATTGCATCATCTCCATTTTATCCCCTTTGATTTCTTTTGATGCACTTCCGTTTCCTAAAATTGGAGCAATTACTAAACCAATCAAACAAGTTAATTTAATCAAGATATTCATAGATGGTCCAGAAGTATCTTTGAAAGGATCTCCAACAGTATCACCGGTTACAGCTGCTTTGTGTGCGTCAGAACCTTTGTATGTCATTTCACCATTAATCAAAACCCCAGCTTCGAAAGATTTTTTTGCATTATCCCAAGCACCACCAGCATTGTTTTGGAAAATAGCCCAAAGAACACCCGAAACGGTAACTCCAGCCATATAACCCCCTAACATTTCGGCAATTAATTGGTTGTTGTCTCCATAAACTAATTTACCTAAAAGCACAATTGCAATTGGAAAACCAATGGTCAAAACTCCTGGCAACATCATTTCGCGTAAAGCAGCTTTTGTAGAAATATCAACACATTTTGCATATTCTGGTTTTCCGGTTCCTTCCATAATTCCTGGAATTTCCTTGAACTGACGACGTACTTCGTAAACCATATCCATGGCAGCTTTTCCAACAGAGTTCATTGCCAATGCAGAGAAAACTACTGGTATCATTCCACCCACAAATAACATGGCCAAAACTGGCGCTTTGAAAATATTGATTCCGTCGATTCCTGTAAAAGTTACATAAGCAGCGAACAAAGCCAATGAAGTTAATGCAGCCGAAGCAATTGCAAAACCTTTTCCTGTTGCAGCAGTTGTGTTACCAACTGAATCTAAAATATCAGTTCTTGTACGAACTTCTTTTGGTAATTCACTCATTTCAGCGATTCCACCAGCATTGTCAGATATTGGTCCGAAAGCGTCAATTGCTAATTGCATCGCCGTTGTAGCCATCATTGCAGAAGCCGCAAGTGCCACTCCGTAGAAACCTGCACAAGCATACGAAGTCCAGATTGCAGCAGCAAATAATAATACGGTTGGAAAAGTAGAAATCATTCCCGTTGCCAAACCAGCGATTACATTTGTTCCAGCTCCAGTTGACGATTTTTGTACAATTGCCAAAACTGGTTTTGTACCCAAACCGGTGTAATATTCAGTCACTGATGAGATAACTGCACCAACAACTAAACCTACAATTGTAGCATAGAAAACTCTCATTGAAGAAATTTCTTTTAAGCCTTCGCCAAAGAAACTCATTTTCATAGTTGTAGGTAACATATATTTTACCAAAATAAAACAAGCAATTGCCGTTAATCCAATAGAAATCCAGTTTCCAATATTTAATGCTTTTTGAACTTGTGGCTCTTTGGCATTATCATCCGATATTTTCACAACCATTGTTCCGATGATAGAGAATAAAATTCCGAAACCAGCAATTGCCATT
>CANBWX010000112.1 GCA_947373225.1 Flavobacteriaceae bacterium
AGAATTCCAGCTTCGGTGGCAACAATAAATTTCTTACTTGGATCTGTTTTTACAAACTCAATCATTCCGGCTGTCGAACCAATATAAGCGGCTGTTTTTAGAATATGAGTTTCCGATTCTGGATGCGCAATGATTTTTGCATCTGGATTTTCTTTGTAAAGTGCAATTAATTTATCCAATGAAAAAGCTTCATGTACTACACATGAGCCGTCCCAAAGCAACATATCGCGACCTGTTTTTTGGATAATATATTTCCCTAAATTTTTATCTGGGGCAAAAATGATTGGCGTTTCTTTTGGAATAGATTCAACTATTTTCACTGCATTCGACGAAGTACAAACAATGTCTGTCAATGCTTTAACTTCGGCAGAACAATTCACATAAGTGATAACAATATGTCCTGGATGTTCATCTATGAATTTCTTGAATTTATCTGCAGGGCAAGATTCGGCAAGGGAACAACCTGCTTTTAAATCTGGAAGAATTACTTTTTTTGTTGGATTCAGAATTTTTGCAGTTTCGGCCATGAAATGAACACCTGCAAAAAGAATAATATCAGCATCCACTTTCATTGCTTCTTGTGATAATCCTAGACTATCACCCACATAATCTGCAACATCTTGAATATCGGCTTCTTGATAATAATGCGCTAGAATAACTGCATTTTTCTCTTTCTTTAATTCCAGTATTCGTTCTTTAAGACTTTTCATCCTTCAATCAATTTAGTATTCTTGTTTTTAATAGTTTTCTGTGTTAACAGAAGATTATATTTTTGCAAAGATACACTTATTTGAAAAACAAAATGCCTGAAATTTTATCGCTTATTTGTCTGTTTTTTTAATGAGAATGGAGGATTTCAATGGAGTAAAAGTATTTTAAACTAGCAAAATAGCGTATGATAATTATCATTTTTTTAAATGAAGAGTTTACTTATATTTGTCGCTTATATTTATAATTAATTACCTAATTGCATGACAACAAATAAACAATTACATACTTTTCATATTCCAGTAATGGGGTTGGCTTTCACGATTGATAGTCCTATTCGAGTAGCAAAGTATGGTATTTCCTCAGTAGTTTCGATAGCTGATGATGAGCTTATTGAAAAAATGAGAGTCTTTTACAGCGAGAAATTCGATATACCTTATCACGCCATCACACATAAATTGCACGACTATAGAGCAGAGAGAATCACTTCTTATTTGAACTTGGTTGACAAAATTGTAAAAGAAAAATTCGAAAATTTCAAAATAGAGCTTACTGAAAGCAAAGAAGCTTTAGAAAATTATATCGCCATGTTGCCCAATAAATCCGAAATTAAAAAAGGATTGGAAAGCTTGATGGAAGACGGAATAGCTTTTAAAGAAAATATCAAAAATTATATTGAAAACAATCTTTCTGTAGGTGAAATCGATGTGAATATCATGACGAAACTCGATAAAGATAATTTTATCAAAGACGAACAATTACCAGTCGAGTTCAATGACGCGCATGCTGCTCTACGTGGGTTTGCGAATAGTAATTTGACTTCTTCAGTGGTGCTTTCTGCTGGGATGAACCCAAGATTATTCGCTTATTTCGAAAATTTTCCTGTTTTTTTTCCTGATTTTAATGATAAACTAAAAAAGAAAATTATTCTAAAAGTGAGTGATTTTCGTTCAGCAATGATACAAGGAAATTTCTTGGCCAAAAAAGGGCTTTGGGTTTCGGAATATCGTATTGAATCAGGACTAAATTGTGGTGGACACGCTTTTGCTACCGAAGGTTATTTATTGGGTCCAATTTTAGAAGAATTCAAACAGAAAAAAGACCAATTAGTTCAATCGGCACATGATTTAATGGTGAAAGCCTTGGGTCAAAAAGAACTTCATATTCCAGAAAAACCCTTGGAATTAAAAATTACCGTTCAAGGTGGCGTAGGAACTGCCGAAGAGCATAATTTTTTACTAGAACATTATAAAGTAGATGCTGTGGGTTGGGGAACACCCTTTTTATTGGTTCCTGAAGCAACTTCGGTAGATGCAGAAACGAGAGAATTATTGAAAGAAGCCAAAGAAGACGATTTATATTTAAGTCATATTTCGCCTTTGGGAATTCCTTTCAACACCTTACGCGGAACAAGCAACGAAATAATAAAACAACATCGTATTGATGAACACAAGGCGGGAAGTTCTTGCCCAAAACGATTTTTGGCATTAAGCAAAGAATTTGGCGCAGGAGGAATTTGTACGTCTTCAAAGAAATATCAAGATGTAAAACTAGACGATTTAGAAGCAACAAAAGATACTCTATCAGCTTCTACATTCGAGAAAATGAAATTCAATATTACCGAAAAAGCCTGTCTTTGTGTAGGTCTTGCAAATGCTGCTTACCTAGAAAATGATATTAAGATAAAAGGACAATCACAAGGTGTGATTATTTGTCCTGGTCCAAATATGGCTTATTTTGATAAGGAAGTTTCGCTTTCGGAGATGGTAAAACATATTTATGGCAATGCAAATGTTATGACCGATGCTAATCGCCCGAACTTATTTATTAAGGAATTGAAAATGTATATTGATTATTTGATGCATGAAATCAATGAAACAACTGCTGATTTGACTGCTGGTCAAATAAAAAAATGGAATGCTTTCAAAAATAATATGTTAGAAGGAATTGGGTTTTACGAAAATTTATTCTCCACTTCAAATTATTTTGAAAATGGAATTAAAGCCATTCAAGAGCAACTTGAATCCTATAAAGCAAAAATTGTTGAAATTAAGATTCCAGAATTAGTAGTGGCATAAAAAATCAGATTTATATAAAAGGAGCTCGCTTAAATTTTTAAGTGGGCTTTTTTTGTGTAATTTTTGAAAATGGTTATTCTACCATTACTTCAAAAAAGAATCTCCTGATTTAATGCCTAAAGCGAGTTCTTCGAGATTGGTATTGACGAGCATTGAGGTTATTTCATGTCTAATTTCCTTGAATTTTTCATGAACGGAACAATGGTGTATTTCGGAACATTTACCCAATCCCAAACCACAACAAGTAAAAATAGAATCGCCATCAATGGCAATCACAATCTGCGAAAGCTTGATTTGGTTCATAATTTCTTTTGGGACTTCGAAACCACCACCAATTCCTTTAACGGAATGAACGAGGTCATTTTTAGCTAAAGTTTGAAGGATTTTTGCAGTAAAAAATTTGGGAGAATCAATCTTTTCGGCGATGTCTTTTATGGTAACTCTTTTGTCTTGATAGGATTGCGATGCTATAAAAATGCAAGCGCGAATGGCGTATTCACAAGTTTTTGAAAACATTTTTTTGTTATTTGAATTAGAATTATTCTCTTAAAATAATTTTTATATTGGGCGTTGATAATTTTTGGTAATCGATTTTATTTTTGGAACGCTCTAATTTTGAAAGCGTTTCAACATTGTTTTTGAAATATTGAATGTAATAATTGCCAACATAATTCCTGCTTTCTAAGAAAGCAACCATTTCCTTTAGGTTTTCTTCGGTCAACAAATCAGAATGATAAGTAGTCCGAACTTCAAAAGGAATTTGAGATTTTATAATCAAATCTAGAGTTGCTGAAAAAGATTTATATAAATTAGATTGTGTAATAGCTTCAAATTTAGATTCTGGGGCTTTATAATCTAAAGCAATATAATCAATTTGGTTGTAGTTTAACAAATGCTGAATTACTTTTGGCGAACTTCCATTGGTGTCAATTTTTACCAAAAAGCCCATTTTTTTGACTTCGGCAATCATCGAAAAAACCTTTTTATGCAAAAGACATTCACCACCGCTAAAAACCACGGCGTCTAATAAATTTTTTCTGGACTGCAAAAAGGAAAGTATTTTTTCGAAAGAAAGGCTTCCTTTTCCCAGTACAATTTCGGGATTGTAGCAATAAAGACAACGCATATTACAGCCTGCAAACCAAAGAATACAAGCTGATTTATGCGGGTAATCTAATAAAGTAAAAGGCGTTAAGCTATAAATGGGCTTACTAGCATTTTCCTTCAGTGAAATGAGTTCGTTGTTTGTGTTCACCTTTTTTTCCAATATTAAAGCTTTCTACGGGTCTGTGATACCCCATTACTCGAGTGTACACAAGGCATTTGGTTCTCAAATGCTGATTTTGTTCTAAAATAGGATTCGTTTTTGTTTTCATATTTTTTATGATTTAAAAAATTAAATTTTTATTGCTCAACTTTAAACCTTGATCTCTCTTCTTTTTCTATTAAATCGGCATCACATTTTGGACAATATTCATGTTCGCCATTCAAATAACCGTGAACGGGACATACGCTAAATACTGGTGTTACCGTAATGTAAGGCAATCTAAAACTAGAAACTACTTTTTTGATAAACTGTTTACACGCTTCTGGCGAACTCATTCTTTCGCTCATATATAAGTGCAAAACCGTTCCGCCGGTATATTTACATTGTAATTCGTCTTGCAAAAGCAAAGCTTCAAAAGGATCTTCGGTGTGGTCAACAGGAATTTGTGAACTATTAGTGTAATAAATATTGTCGTCTGTGCCTGCTTGAATGATTTTTGGGAAACGTTTTTTGTCTTCTTTGGCAAAACGATAGGTAGTTCCTTCGGCTGGAGTGGCTTCCAAATTATATAAATTTCCGGTTTCTTCTTGAAATTCTTTCATTCGACCACGAATATGCTCCAAAATTTCCGAAGCAAATTCAATTCCAGATTTGGAGGTTACATTATCTTGGTTTCCTGTAAAATTCACGATCATTTCGTTGATTCCATTTACACCAATTGTCGAAAAGTGATTTCTGAAATGTTGCAAATAACGTTTGGTATACGGATACAAACCACGGTCGTACATTTCCTGAATAAACACTCGTTTTTTCTCTAAAGTCGATTTAGAAATGTATAATAATTTATCTAATTGGTTGAATAATTCGGATGCATTTCCTCTGTATAAATAACCTAAACGAGCCATGTTTATGGTAACCACGCCAATGCTTCCGGTCATTTCGGCACTACCAAAAAGACCATTTCCACGTTTTAATAATTCGCGTAAATCCAATTGCAAACGGCAGCACATACTACGAACGGCATTTGGTTTATAAGCACTTTCATTTTCTACTTTATTACCATTTTCGTCTAATTTGTATTGGCTTCCAATGAAATTTTGGAAATAAGAAGAACCAATTTTTGCGGTATTTTCGAAAAGCAAGTCGGTATTTTCGCCATCCCAATCGAATTCTTCGGTGATATTAACTGTTGGAATCGGGAACGTAAAAGGTTGTCCGTTGGCATCTCCTTCGGTCATAACCGTATAATAGGCTTTGTTGATGAGGTTCATTTCCTTTTGAAAATGCTCGTAACGCAAATCGGTTAATTTGTTAACGCCACGTTCTTTGGCTCTAGCCAAAAGTTTATCATTAGAATTATTTTCGAAAAAATGCAAGTCGTTTTTCGTCGGAATTTGGGTTTTCAAATCTTCGGGAACAACCCAATCCAAGGTGATATTCGTAAAAGGAGATTGTCCCCAACGCGCAGGAACATTTAAGTTATAGACAAAACTTCGGACAGCTTTCAATACGTCTTCAAAAGATAAATCATCCTTGAAAACATAAGGAGCCAGATACGTGTCGAATGAGCTGAAAGCTTGAGCACCAGCCCATTCACTTTGTAAAATCCCTAAAAAATTTGCCATTTGTCCCAAAGCTTCCCTAAAATGCGATGGTGCTTTGCTTTCGACACGACCGCGAATTCCGTTGAAACCTTCGTTAAGCAAAACACGTAAACTCCAACCAGCGCAATATCCAGTTAAGCAATCTAAATCGTGAATGTGAATATCGCCGTTTCGATGCGCATAGCCTTCTTCTTTAGTGTAAACCTTATCTAACCAGTAATTTGCAATAATTTTCCCGGCAACATTATTCACTAAACCCGCATTAGAATAGGAGGTATTTGCATTAGCATTGATGCGCCAATCTGTTTGTTCTATATATTCGGCGATAGTTTGGGAGCTATCAACATAAGTGGTGTCTTCATTGATACCGTCAACTTGTTCCCGTTGCAATTTTCGGGTGTGGCGGTACAACATAAAGGAACGCATTACTTCAAAATACTGTTTCTCGAAGAGGCTTTTCTCGATTAAATCCTGAATTTCTTCAACAGCCCAAGTTTCTTTGGATTGTAATCCTTTGATAACATTATGAAAAACACTTTCGTCGAATGCTATGGTTGCACTCTGGAAACTTTTTGAGATGGCATCTTCAATTTTGAAACTTTCAAACGGTTTATAATCTCCGTTCCTTTTGATAACGTATTTTTCCATAGTAATATTGATTTATGTTGGGTTGTTGTTTTATTCTTCGGTCGAGAAAAATTTTTCTAAAGCTTTTGCTTTCGGAAACAGAATATTGCTTTCTAAATGAATGTGTTTGTGTAAATCTTGTTCGAATTCCTCAAGCATTGCATAAGTTACGCGATAGGTATTGCAAGCATCTTCTGGTGGTGAATAATTATTGGTTAAGGCTGAAATTTTGCGAAAACGTTCGCCTTCGTGATCGTGATCGTGCATCATTACATCGATAGGATTTTTTATAGTTTTAAATTGAGGTTCCTCGATTGATCCATGACTTTTTGTGGCATTCATCATTTCTTTTACGTAAGGAAACAAAATCAATTCTTCTTTTTTCATGTGTCGTGCCAATTCTTCTGCGCAGCCTTTGAAGAGTTCGTTGATTTCGAATAATTCAGGATGATTATTACCATGAACATTACATAGTTTATCTAAATATTGGAGTAGAATTGGAGTTTTTTCTTCAACAAAACGATGGTGATTTTTCTCGATATAATCGGTCAATACATCTAATGGCCAGGAGTTGAAATCGATTCCCGAATCATTTTTTGTTGCTAAAACAGCATTTAGTTCGGCTACTAATTCCGCTTCATTTATGTCTTTTTTATTGCAAACTTCTTCTAGTGTTCGTTGTCCTTTACAGCAAAAATCGATTCCGTGTTTTGAGAAAATTGCAGCAGTTCTAAAATCGTGAGCCACATAGTCACCTATAGTTATTGTTTTTACTATTTCCATCTTTTTTGTTTTTATAGTGGTTTAAATTTCAATACTTTGGGGGTATTTATAGCTTTGTTTTAGTGACTATAATTTTACCTATTAATTGTTATATTTTGTATGATTTAAATCATGTTTCATTTTTATTATCATTTTTTTATTAACAAAAGTTGATAATTAAAAAGGCTGAATTTAATTTCCTTTTGTGTTTATTTTTCTGCAAATTTTATAGAAATAATATTCTATTGAATATGATTGCAATCATGTTTAATAGAATATTTCGAAACGTCCTTTGTAGAAGTTAAATAATTAAAAATAAAATGAACGAAATTTTAAATACACCAAAATTAGCAGATGGACATCCTGTTTCGATTTACTTTCAGGAAAAGGAAATAATCAATAATCTTTTAAAAGAATTATCAGCAACCGATTCTAAAGCTGAATTTCAGAAATACACGAATATTTTTAACCAACTTCAAACAATTGAAAAGCGATTTGCTCGAAAAGAAAATCAGCTTTTTCCGTTTTTGGAAAAGAAAGGCTGGAACGGACCATCGCAAGGAATGTGGTCTTTTCATGATAATTTAAGAGAACAATTTAGATTGTTGCATAAAAATATTGAAGCCAAGGAATTTGATAAAATTAATACCAATACTCCTTTCTTGGTTGATGGAATTCTTCGATTGATGAAAACGGAAGATAACGTTTTGTTCCCAAATGCTTTGGATTTACTGACTGAATCCGATTGGATTTCGATGCGCAAAGGCGAAGAGGAAATTGGCTGGATGTTGCCGGAAACACCCGCAGCTTTTCCAAGTCAAGAATATATTCACCCGAGTGAAGATTTTACCAAAAGAGAAATGACTTTCTCACTGGATAACACTTCGCATTTCGATGAAGGTTATATGACGGTGGAACAAGTGAATCTAATGTTTAAAACCATGCCTCTCGATTTAACTTTTGTGGATGAAAATGACAAAGTGATTTTTTACAATCGGGGAGAAGAGCGTGTTTTTCCAAGAAGTGCAGGAATCATTGGTCGTGAAGTGAAATTTTGTCATCCGCCAAAAAGTGTGGGAACGGTGTTGAAAATATTAGAAGAATTTAAAAAAGGAACCAAAAACGAATCTTCATTTTGGATAAACTTCAAAGAAAGATTGATTTACATTCGTTATTTTGCGGTTCGGGATGCCAATAAAAACTACAAAGGCGTAATAGAATTATCGCAGGATATTACCGATATCAAGAAAATTGAAGGTGAAAAACGATTGCTCGATTGGGAATAGAAAATTTTCATCCAACAAAAAAGGAACTCGATCGAGTTCCTTTTTTTGTTATCTAAAAACCCGACAGGTTTTTAAA
>CANBWX010000113.1 GCA_947373225.1 Flavobacteriaceae bacterium
AAACAATACGAAAGAGCAAAAATATAATTTAATAGATTTCACAAATTAAATATTTTCACATTTCTTAAATGACCTTAAATGACTTATATGGTTAATTTTTGAAACATATAAGGCATTTACGATCCTATAAGTTTTAGTATTAAAAAGTGTAAATTTGTGTTTGATAAAATAAAAACTATGCAAAAAATAAGAACAGCACTGTTATCTTATGGAATGTCGGGAAAAGTTTTTCACGCACCGTTTCTAGAACTTCATCCCGGTTTCGAACTCCTTGGTTCTTGGGAAAGAAGCAAAAAATTAATCCAACAAGATTATCCCGAAGTTATAAGTTATCCTAGTTTAGAAGCTATTTTAGAAGATAAAACCATCAATTTGGTAGTGGTAAATACGCCCGTAGGCACTCATTTTGAATACGCCAAAAAAGTGTTGCTTGCAGGAAAACACGCCTTGGTCGAAAAAGCATTTACAACCACAGTTGCCGAAGCCCAAGAATTGGCCGCATTGGCAAAAGAGAAAGGATTGAAATTATCCGTTTTCCAAAATAGGAGATGGGATAGCGATTTCAAAACCGTAAAAAAGATTGTTGCTGAAAAAGTATTGGGAGAAATCGTTGAAGCTGAATTTCATTTCGACCGCTTTAATCCTAATTTAAGTCCAAAACAACACAAAGAAACAGCCAATTCTGGAGCGGGAATTCTGAAAGATTTAGGACCTCATTTAATAGATCAAGCCTTGTTTTTATTTGGTTTACCAACATCCGTTTTTGCCGATATTCGAATAACAAGAAACCATTCATTGGTCGACGATTATTTAGATATTTTGCTTTATTATCCTGATTTACGGGTGCGACTAAAAGCTGGTTTTTTCGTTCGCGAAGCCATTCCTTCTTATATCGTTCATGGCAAAAAAGGCTCTTTCTTGAAACCGCGTGGCGATGTACAGGAAGACGATTTAAAATTAGGTATGAAACCCAATTTAGACAATTGGGGAACAGAACAAGATGGCAAGGAAGGACTTTTGCACACCGAAATAGAGGGAAAAATTATCAAAGAAAAAGTGCCAACGCTAAAAGGTAATTATTATGCTTTTTTCGAAGGTGTTTATCAGTCTATTGCAAATGATAAACTAGAACCGGTAACGGCTCAAGATGGCGTTCATGTGATGCAAATTATTGAAGCTGCAATTCAAAGTAATGCGCTTATGAAAGCGATAAATTTATAAACAATAACGATATAATAATCAGTCTTCAATAGCAAATTCATGAGTTGAAGATGGATTGTTGTATTTTTGCCACTTTATAATTAAACAACTATTCTTTTGATAGATTTAGATTTTATTGTCCGATTTAAAACCAAAACTAAGTACAAAAGTGCCTATCAAAATGCCAAAGCATCGTATCTCAACAGAATTCGTTGGGCAATTTCGATGTTTTATTTTGGAATGGGATTGTGTTTTTCTACTTGGGCAAGTCGAATTCCGAGTATTAAAACCGCATTGCATTTAGGAGCCGCCGATTTAGGAACTATTTTATTTGCCTTGCCAGTCGGACAATTAACAATGATGTTTGTTTCAGGAAAACTGGTTACCCGTTTTGGTAGCCACCGTATCCTGCCTTTATCCGTTTTAATGTATGTTTTTTGTTTAACTAATTTAGGCTTAGCACAAAACGCTTGGCAATTAGGTCTTGGGTTATATTTTTTCGGAATTTTTGGAAACTTGACGAATATCTCCTTAAATACTCAAGCCGTTTACGCCGAAGGAATTTTCAAAAGAACTATCATGTCGTCATTTCACGGGGTTTGGAGTTTAGCCGGATTCACAGGTGCTTTGGTCGGATTAGGAATGTTAGCATTAAAAATAAATACCTACACTCATTTTTTAATCACTGCATCTGTCGTTCTTTTGTTAGTTATATTTAATGTTAAATTCTTGATTAAAGCTAAAGAAACAATAAAAACGGAAAAGCAAAAAGGATTCAGAAAACGGGATAAATCCTTGATTTTATTAGGAATAATTGGTTTTTGTAGCATGGCTAGCGAAGGGATTATGTTCGATTGGAGTGGAATTTATTTCAAGGACGTAGTTAAAGTTCCTGAAGCTTTAGTGGTTTTAGGTTACACTTCTTTTATGATAATGATGGCCAGCGGACGATTTTTTGGCGATGGTTTAATCAATAAATTTGGACGAAAAAAAGTGATGCAAATTAGTGGTTGCGTGATTTCTATTGGTTTGTTTACAGCCGTTTTTTTTCCGTATATAATTCCGTCGACAATTGCATTTATGTTTGTAGGATTGGGCGTTTCTACCATTGTTCCCACAATTTATAGCCTTGCAGGAAAGCATCCAACAATCCCAACAGGCGAAGCATTAACGGCGGTTTCGAGCGTGAGTTTCCTTGGGTTTTTAATGGGACCGCCCTTAATTGGCTATATTGCCGAATTATTTGGTTTGCGATTTTCGTTCGCTTTTATAGGTATTTTCGGATTTGTGATTGCATTAATGGTGTCAAGAATTAAGGCGATTGAGTAGGATTAGATTTGGTATTGTTTCAATTCCAATTATAAATAAATCTAAATTCTTATAAGTCCCCAGCAAATCATTAAATTTGTAGCTTATTCAAAGACATGTTAGAAAAAGAAACAATAAATTTCGAAAAAACCGCAATAGTTGGTATCGTTACCCAAAATCAAAGCGAAGAAAAACTCAACGAATATCTTGATGAATTAGAGTTTTTGACTTTTACCGCTGGTGGCGAAGTGGTGAAACGATTTTCGCAAAAAATGGAACGTCCCAATCCAAAAACTTTTGTTGGAACCGGAAAAATAGAAGAAATCAATCTTTATGTAAAAGAAAATGATATTTCGACCTTGGTTTTCGATGATGAATTAACGCCTTCGCAACAGAAAAATATTTCCAAAATTATAGATTGCAAAATCTTGGATAGAACGCACCTTATCCTTGATATTTTTGCCCAAAGAGCCGAAACTTCGTATGCCAGAACCCAGGTAGAACTGGCGCAATGCCAATATTTATTACCAAGACTTTCTGGAATGTGGACGCACCTTGAACGCCAAAAAGGGGGAATTGGAATGCGTGGCCCAGGAGAAACGGAGATTGAAACCGACAGACGTATTGTTCGCGATCGAATTGCTTTATTGAAAGATAAAATTAAAGTAATCGACAAGCAAATGGGCGTTCAACGAAGCAATCGTGGCGCCATGGTTCGCGTGGCTTTGGTTGGTTATACCAATGTGGGAAAATCGACTTTGATGAATGCCGTTGGGAAAAGTGATGTTTTTGTCGAAAATAAACTTTTTGCAACTTTGGATACCACCGTTCGAAAAGTGGTGATTAAAAATCTGCCTTTTTTACTTTCGGACACGGTAGGATTTATTCGAAAACTGCCAACACAATTGGTCGATTCTTTTAAAAGTACGCTTGATGAGGTTCGCGAAGCCGATTTGCTTTTGCACGTTGTCGATATTTCGCATCCCGAATTTGAAGATCATATTGCATCGGTAAATCAAACTTTATTGGATATAAAAGCAAATGACAAACCAGTCATTATGGTTTTCAATAAAATCGATGCTTACAAACATTTAACGATTGACGAAGATGATTTAATCACCGAAAAAACACCTCGCCATTTCACTCTCGAAGAATGGAAAACCACTTGGATGAATCGTGTGGGCGAACAAAATGCTTTGTTTATTTCGGCAACTAATAAAGAGAATTTCGAAGAATTTAGAGAGCGAGTTTACGAAGCCGTAAGGCATATTCACATTACCCGTTTCCCTTACAATAAGTTTTTGTATCCCGATTATAAGGATGCAATTGAAAAAGAAGAAGAATAAAAAAAGCCCCGAATTATAGTAATTTCTAGTATAATTCGGGGCTAAATTTTTAAGCAAAATTATTAGAAACCATAATTCACACCAAGTCCAAAAACCTCTCTAACTTGAACTGCTTTTACAGCATTATCATCATAAATGGTTTGCAAAGCTATATTTGCCGACAAGAATTTGTTGATTTTCATCACCATATTCATTTGATAATCGACATCAACATTTTCTGGATGGTCTAAATAATTAGAATATAAATTCAATCGATTTTCCATAGACACATTCGCCATTAAATTCAATTTATAGTAGGCAGAAATACTTGTTCCAAATTCAAATCGAGAAGAATTACCTTGTAAAACACCAAAAGATGAACCTAAAGTTGTGTATTTTCTATCAACCAAAATTAATCTTGATGTAGCAGGAGCAATATTGATACTTAAATTATCATTTTTTTTCCATAACATACCAGGTCCAAATTGAAAATAAGCAGGCGAGAAAAAGTGGGAAACTGCAATGTTGTTTTTATCGAAACCACTATCCATTTGCGTTTTCAAATTAAAGAAAACGGAGTAAAACCATTGACCAGAAGCTTTTTTTCCCCAAAGAGAGTTCAACTCTAATCGATCATCCGTTTTTGCAGTTTTTGCGGCTTCTTTTATTTTGGTTAAACCATAAGCGGCTATGATTTTTGTATTCCAAAGAACATCCCCTTTTTTATAATTGAAATCATAATTCAATCCTAAATTACCTGCAATGCTAGAAGTTCCGCCTGCTTGCCATTGTGCATTAAAAGCAGATTGGTTAAAAAGCAGAATGAAATTCCCTCCGTTTTTCCAAAGTTTTGTGGTGTCTTTTGCGGTTTCTTGTGCGTTTGCCGAAAATACAGCTAGAGTAATGGCGAGATAAAATACTATTTTTTTCATTTTCACTTTTTTTGAAATGCAAAGATAAGAAAAAAATCTAAAAACTACACTTTTTTCTTACTTTTAAAAAGAGGTACTGCAGAACATGCTTCGCCATACATAATACTTCTTGCAAAAGCTTGCAAATGGTGAATAGTTAAGATATAAGCGCGCATTGGAACAGGTTTTTTAGAACAGCCTTTTATAATTACGGCTTTGTCCTCGTAAACCGAATAATCTATTTTAGAAAGCAATTCTTCATATAATGCCGAATCTAGATCTTCTATGTTTCCATTAACGATTTTCTTGGCAAACGGAGCTAATTGAACAGCAACCAAAATCGAAGCCCAAGCAGGAACAATAGCGTCAGTGCTACAATTGATGGCTACATATTGGCCTTGGTATTGTGACCAATCGTGATTTTTGAGATGTTCTCTAAAGTCTTTTTCTTTCAACAAAAAACCTTCAAGAAGCCACTGCGAAATATCAATTTGCGCACGAATTCCCTTTGGATAATAATCTTCAAGATCAAAAACTTCCAAGGCGCTATTGGCAACTTTATTTACAATTTCTTCCATAATTAGGTCTTAAAGTCCAATGTCAAAAGTCATAAAGGCTCAACATTAAGACTTTATGACTTTCGACTTTATGACTGTTTTTACAACATTCCCAATTCTAATTTTGCTTCTTCGCTCATTAAATCTTTGCTCCAAGGCGGGTCAAAAGTGATTTCAACTTCGGCAGCTTTTACATGCTCAATAGATTTTACTTTTTCTTCTACTTCTCTTGGTAAGCTTTCCGCAACGGGACAGTTTGGCGAAGTTAGTGTCATCAGGATTTTCACCTCATAATCGGTACTTACCAAAACGTCATAAATTAATCCTAGTTCGTATATATCTACAGGAATTTCAGGATCATAAATGGTTTTTAGTTTTTCTACGATTTGTATTCCTAATAAGTTGGTGTCTATTACTTGTTCCATAATTTTTATTTTTTTGCATCGAATGCCAATGCGTACATCTTTATATTTTTTATCATCGATACCAATCCGTTGGCGCGTGTTGGTGATAAATGTTCTTTTAAACCAATTTCATCAATAAAATCCATATCGGCATTTAGAATATCGGTAGCGGTTTGGTTCGAAAAAGTCCGAATTAATATGGCTATTATTCCTTTAGTCAAAATGGCGTCGCTATCGGCAGTGAAAACAATTTTATCTCCATTTTGTTCGCCTTTCAACCAAACTTTCGATTGACATCCTTTGATGAGATTGTCATCGGTTTTGAATTTTTCTTGGATTAAAGGCAAGTTTTTACCCAAATCAATCATGTATTCATAGCGTTGCATCCAATCGTCAAACATCGAAAACTCGTCTATTATTTCTTCTTGTATTTCTTTAATGCTCATTTTTATTTTTTAGCAAATGAATTTATTTTATCAACTAATTTTTTGATTCCTTCTGGTGGAAAACCATGATCGAAAGCTGCTGTTTCGTATGTTTTGTCTTTGTAGACGATTTTCAAATTGGCGATAGCGGCTCCGTCATAAAAACGTTTTTCTGTTGGAGCTTTCAATGTCGCCAAACTATCTAATTCGATACTTTCAAAGTAACCAACTAATTCTTTCCAATCAGCATCCGAAACAGTTGTTGCAACTGGTTTTTCACCACTTCTTCTGTCATTCGAAACCGTTACCATTTGGTTTTGGATTACTACTTTTTGATAAAAACCTCTAGTGTTTGCCGTATATTCTACAATTGCCGTTTTCAGATCATTTTTGGTTTGACTGGAACAACTTTTTCCAAGAAAGACACTTAAAAAAATCATGGTAAATAGTTTCATAACGTGTAGTTTAAGATAACATGAGTTGCGCTTTTTTCACCGCTTCGACCATAACGTCAATTTCTTCTTTGGTATTATAAAAAGCAAATGATGCTCTTATCGTTCCCGGAATGTTGAAAAATTCCATAACAGGTTGTGCACAATGATGACCGGTTCTAACGGCTATTCCTAGCTTGTCTATAATCGTGCCAATGTCATACGGATGAATTCCTTCGATGTTAAACGAAATCACCGATGTTTTTTCCTTGGCTGTGCCAAAAATTCGTAAACCTTCAATTTCTAATAATCGTTTTGTTCCGTATTCGACCAATTCTAGTTCTTGTTTTTGAATATTGTCAAAACCAATAGAATTCAAGTAATCAACGGCTGTTCCTAACACAATTCCGCCGGCAATATTCGGTGTTCCCGCTTCAAATTTATGTGGTAAATCGGCATACGTTGTTTTCTCGAAAGTGACTTCTTTTATCATTTCGCCACCACCTTGATAAGGCGGTAATTTGTTAAGCCAAGCTTCTTTTCCATATAAAATTCCTGTTCCTGTAGGACCACACATTTTGTGACCTGAAAAAACATAAAAATCACAATCTAATTCTTGAACATCTGGTTTGAGATGCGGAACAGCTTGCGCTCCGTCAATCAAAATCGCTGCGCCAAATTCGTGCGCTTTGTCAATCATATATTTTATAGGATTGATAGTTCCCAAAGCATTCGAAATATGATTTACAGTCACAATTTTGGTTTTATCCGAAAGCAACTTCTCATATTCGGATAGGATTAATTCACCGTTTTCATTCATTGGAATCACGCGCAAAGTGGCTCCAGTTTTCTCACACAACATTTGCCAAGGCACGATATTACTGTGATGTTCCATTGCCGAAACCAAAACTTCGTCGCCGGATTTTAATAGTGAAGCAAAACCATTGGCAATAGCATTAATTCCGTGCGTTGTTCCCGAAGTAAAAATCACTTCGTGAGCGAATTTTGCATGAATATGATTTTGAATTTTGCCACGTGAAACTTCATAAGCATCGGTTGCCAGTTGACTCAAAGTATGTACGCCACGATGAATGTTGGCGTTTATTTCCTGATAATATACCGCAATCGCATCAATCACGATTTGTGGTTTTTGCGAAGTGGCTCCGTTGTCGAAATAAACCAATAGTTTTCCGTTTACTTTTCGAGAAAGTATCGGGAAATCGGCTCTAATTTTTTGAATGTCTAACATTTTGTTATTTAGAATTTTTCTAAATACAAAAGTAATAAATTTGAACCGACTTTTTAGCAAACATTTGTTAATAAAATGGAACTTTTCTTGAACAATATAAGGCATTTAAGGTCATTTAAGCTCAGTTTAAATTTTCTTATATTTTCTTGAATGCCTTATATGGTAATTTTTTTTTAAATTGCATTCTCTTGTAATTCTCTTCTTATGAAAAAAATAATCAAAATTCTTGGTTTAGCACTTTTACTTTTTTTGGTTTATTTTGGATATACCACGTATCCTAAACTCGATTTAATTTCTGGATTTTCATCCAAAAGCATGGCTTCGGGACATTTTATCGACAATCGCTCGCAAGAAATAATCGAAAAAGGCGACAATGATATTGAAATGATAACCTTGGCAAAAAACAAAATTGACGAAAACGGAAAATTTGCCACCGCTTCTGTTTATGGTTTGAAAGAGCGAAAAGCCATTTACCGCGAAGGTTTGGG
>CANBWX010000114.1 GCA_947373225.1 Flavobacteriaceae bacterium
CCGAAGCAGAGCATCAAGCTAACAGACGTAGTGAGTTTATCATAACCTCGATGTAATTGTAATTGAATATAAAAAATAAATAGCATCATTTAGTATTGTTTCTGGCAGCAACTGTATGTTTCTTTACAACAAAAACAGTGAATTTGGGGTTCTCGCTGCCAGATTAACAATATTTTTTAAAATTTAGATTAAATCTTAAAGTTATATTATGCGTTTCAAAAATGAATCTTGCAAAAACAAAAAATATTTTTTAATTACTTGAGTGTATATATTTGTATAATAATTTTAAAGTAATGAAAAATGAGTTAATTTAATTTTTTTTTATACTTTTTGACGCTAATTTACAGATGACACTTTTTTGTTATACATAAAATAATTCCGAAACTATGGTTTTATAAATTATAAATTCCAAAACGGATCCAATGAATATAAACTTAATTTTTTTATTACTTCTAAAAAATAATAATGAACTGTTTGTACTGTAAATTGCTTAATATTTTCACTTCAATTAGTTACATGATTAACTAACTATTAAGGGTAATTTTTTTAATTAAATCTAAAGCCTCACGCTTGTAGATTTAATTCTACAAAAATTTAAAAAATTAACTACATGTAGATATTGTTTTAAAAATTAACTTTGTTTAAAAGTTTTTAAAGTAATAAAGATACCAATTTTAAAAAATTTATCATTCTTATTTCGAAAATCAGATTAGTTAATACATTATTGAATTTGCCTTATTTTATAAGGTATTTATTAGGAAAAGAATAAAGTAAATAAGAAATGTGATTTTTATAAAATGTTTGATGGAGAGTGCAGTTTACTAACAAAAATATGGTGTGAATATGTGATTTGTTTTCAATATAATCAAAGAATTTAATTATTAAAACACATTAAGGATATTTAATAGAAATGGATATAAAACAAAAAATACTTTTAACAATAAGCTATATTACAATTTTAGGATGGTTAATAGCGTTTGCTATGTATATTAAGGGAAGTAGATTGCAACTGACAAAATATCATTTAAGACAATCTTTTGGACTAGGGTTAATATTTATGTTTGCATTTGTCCTTTTGTTATTGTCTTCAATTTCAGTTTTTCCTATATTGGCAATTTCAGGTTATTTATTCTTTGTGTTTTTTGGAGTTTTTTATTCAATAAAACTAAAAAGAAGACCTTTGCCACTAATTGGAATTTTATTTATTAATAGGTTTTATTTTATAGGATAATTATATTATTGTTTCTGGCAGCAACTGTATGTTTCTTTACAACAAAAAACAGTGAATTTGGGGTTCTCGCTGCCAGATTAACAATAAAATATTTGATATCAAGTTATAAAATCTGCGGACTGGTAAAATTTACCCGAATATTGATTACCCTAAAAAGAAGAATTCTATATTTTTTACATTTCTAAATTGTGATTTAAGATAATAACTAGACCTGAGTTTTGATATGTAAATAAAAACGGCTCACATTTCTGTAAACCGTCTTTCATTTATTTTCTAAATTAAAAATTCATAATTGTTTCAATTTCATCCGCCTCAATCGGGATATTTCGCATTAAGTTGAACGGTTCGCCAGTTTCCTGAACGACTACATTATCTTCCAATCGGATTCCGAAACCTTCGGCAGGAATATAGATTCCGGGTTCAACGGTAAAAACCATATTGGCTTGCATTGGTTCGGTCAGTATTCCATAATCATGCGTGTCCAGTCCCATGTGGTGCGAGGTTCCGTGCATGAAATATTTTTTGTACGCCGGCCATTCTGGGTTTTCGTTTTGAACATCGGCTTTGTCGATTAATCCTAAACCAAGTAATTCGGAAGTCATTATTTTCCCCACTTCAAATTGATATTGTTTCCAAAGTGTTCCTGGAGTAAGCATTTTTGTAGCTTCATTTTTTACGTGAAGAACAGCATTGTAAACTGCTTTTTGTCGTTCGTTGAATTTTCCCGAAACAGGAATCATTCTTGTCATGTCACTTGAATAATTGGCGTATTCGGCAGCAACGTCAAGTAAAATTAAATCACCGGCTTTGCATGCTTGGTTATTTTCGATGTAATGCAAAACATTGGCATTATTTCCCGAAGCGATGATTGGCGTGTAAGCAAAACCTTTGGAACGATTCCGAATGAATTCATGAATAAATTCGGCTTCGATTTCGTATTCGGTTACATTTGGTTTCACAAAAGATAATAATCTTCGGTATCCTTTTTCTGTAATATTGCAGGCGGTTTGAATCAAATCTAATTCTTCGGTTTCTTTTACGGAACGAATGCGTTGCAAAATCGGATTGCTTTTCGCTACAGCGTGCGCTGGATATTTGTCTTTCCACCATTTTACAAAACGGGCTTCGCGGGTTTCCGTTTCTACCGTGGCGCGATAATGCTCATTCGTATTGATGTAAATCGTGTCGCAATTCGTCATCATTTCGAATAAGACTTTCTCGAAATCTTGTAGCCAATGCACGGTTTTTATTCCAGAAACTTCAAACGCACGGTCTTTGGTTAGTTTTTCTCCTTCCCAAATCGCAATGTGTTCGCTTGTTTCCTTCAAGAACAACATTTCTCTTTGATTTTCATAAGGGGCATCCGGAAAAAGCAACAGAATACTTTCTTCTTGGTCAACGCCGCTTAAATAAAAAATATCCCGATGTTGTGCAAATGGCAAAGTGCTATCGGCAGAAATGGGATAAATATCATTCGAATTGAAAATCGCAACACTTTTTGGCTTCATTTGAGCCGTGAATTTGGCTCGATTTTTTATGAATAAATTTCGGTCTATTTGATGGTATTTCATGACAATGCTATTTTTACTTTTGATTACTCAAAAATACTAAGTTTAAATTGGTTTTGTTATGAATTTGTCAAATTTTAAAGATTTAGTTTAAAAAATGGAAAATATTTTTTGCCATAGATTCAAATGATTAAAGGGATTTTATATAAAGTAAATAGAAATCTGTGTGAATCAGTGTAATCTGTTGCTAAAAAAAGAACCGGTCTATTTTAGTTTTAATTAAATAAAAAACTCTTCACACAACCGATTAAAATTTTCATTTCAATCGATTGCGTGAAGAGTTAAATATAAAAAAGTCTTAATTTAAAACTGAGCAGCTTCTGTAGAATCTTTCATTGCTGTTGTTGTAGATTTCCCGATTGTTACCGTATTTTGTACTGCATCAAAATAAGAAGTTCCTACGAATCCTTGGTGTTTTACGGCTTTGAATCCTTGTTTTTGCAATCCGAATTCTCTTTCTTGTAATTCAGAATATCCAGCCATTCCTCTTTGTTTGTAAGCCAAAGATAATTCGAACATACTTGTATTTAAGGCATGGAATCCAGCCAAAGTGATGAATTGAAATTTATATCCCATTTCGGCAAGATCTTCTCTGAAGGTTTCCATTTCGGCAACTGATAATTTAGCAGCCCAGTTAAAAGAAGGTGAACAGTTGTAAGCCAACATTTTTCCAGGGAATTTTGCGTGAATTCCTTCGGCAAATTTTCTAGCATATTCTAAGTCTGGATTACTAGTTTCCATCCAAATCAAATCAGCATAAGGAGCATAGCTCAATCCGCGGTCAATTCCTTGTTCTACACCACAATTTACATAGAAGAATCCTTCGCCTGTTTTTTCTCCTGTGATGAATTTAGCATCTCTTGGATCAATATCGCTTGTCAATAAGTTGGCAGCATCGGCATCGGTACGGGCAACAACGATTGTTGGAGTTCCCATTACATCAGCAGCTAATCGAGCAGCAATCAATTTGTTGATTGCTTCTTGAGTAGGAACTAATACTTTTCCGCCAAGGTGTCCACATTTTTTTGCAGAACTCAATTGGTCTTCAAAGTGAACTCCAGCAGCTCCAGCTTCGATCATTGATTTCATCAATTCGAATGCGTTTAGGTTTCCTCCAAACCCAGCTTCAGCATCGGCAACGATTGGTACTAAATAATCTTTTTTGTCAGGAGTTCCGTTTACAACTTGTATTTGATCTGCACGCAAAAGTGCGTTATTAATTCTTTTTACAACCAACGGTACGCTGTTTGCAGGATACAAAGATTGGTCAGGATACATTTCTCCGGCAACATTGGCATCAGCAGCAACTTGCCATCCGCTCAAATATATAGCGTCAAGTCCAGCCTCTACTTCCTGGATAGCTTGGTTTCCTGTAAGAGCTCCAAGTCCAGCAACGAAATCTTGAGCATTCAATTTGTTCCATAATTTGTTTGCCCCAATTCTGGCAACACTGTGTTCTATTTGGTAAGAGCCTTGAAGTTTTACAACTTCTTCAGCTGTATATGGGCGTTCGATACCATTCCATCTTGGGTTTGTAATCCAATCTGTAACTAATTCTTGAATTCTAGTTTCTGTTGTTTTCATAATCTATTGTTTAAGGGTGGTTTTTTTAAATGTATTTGTATCCAGGAATTGTTAAAAAGTCGATGAAATTTGGGTTTACAACCAAAAGATCTAATAATTGTTCTGCCAATGCGTATTTACCATTATGATAATTTTTATCGCCAACTAAGTCTTTTATTTTTTCAAATTCTTCAAAAGCTAAGCGGTTATACAATTTTTCATTTAGGATTTTTCCGTCGTCTAATATGACTTTGTTTTCTAGCCATTGCCATAATTGAGATCTTGAAATTTCAGCTGTAGCGGCATCTTCCATCAAATGGTGAATAGCTGCAGCGCCTTGTCCGTTAAGCCAAGAAGCAAGATAAAGAATAGAAACATTGATGTTTTTTCGGACACCTTCTTCGGTAATTGTTCCTTTTGGTGCTTCGAGCAAATCTGCTTCGGTAACATGTACGTCGTCTCTTTTTACATGAATTTGATTTTTTGTTGGCATGTAAGTGTCAAATTCTTTCATGGCAATCGCAACTAAATCTGGGTGTGCAACCCAAGTTCCGTCGTGACCGTTTTTGGCTTCGCGAACTTTATCTGTAATTACTTTGTTGAAGGCAATTGCATTAGCTTCGTCATCGTTTTTTATCGGAATTTGTGCCGCCATTCCGCCAATAGCGTGAATGTTTCTTTTATGACATCTCTGGATAACCAGTTGCGAATAAGCGCTCATAAACGGAGAAGTCATTGTGACTTGATCTCTATTTGGCACAATAAAAGCCGGATTATTTCTCAGTTTTTTGATGTATGAAAAGATATAATCCCATCTTCCGCAATTCAGTCCGACGATATGATCTCTTAATTCAAAGATGATTTCATCCAATTGAAAACTGGCAGTTATTGTCTCGATTAAAACAGTCGCCTTAAATGTTCCGTTTTGTTCTCCTAAATGCTCTTGCGTAAATTCAAAAACATCATTCCACCATCTTGCTTCTAAATAATGTTCCAGTTTTGGAATATAATAATAGGGAGCAGTTCCATTTTTGACTAGTTGTGTATGGTTATGAAAAGCATACAATCCAAAATCCACTAATGATCCTGATGTTTCTTGACCATCTACCAAAAGATGTTTTTCATTCAGGTGTAAACCTCTTGGGCGAACAATTAAAACTGCAGTTTCGTCATTAAGCGCATATTTTTTGTTTTTTTTTGTATCTTCTAAAGTGATGGTTTTGTTTACGGCATCTTTTAGATTTTGTTGTCCTTCTATTAAATTGCTCCAAGTAGGTGATGTGCTGTCTTCAAAATCTGCCATAAATGTTTTGGCTCCAGAATTTAGCGCATTGATTACCATTTTTCTATCAACTGGTCCTGTAATTTCAACTCTACGGTCCAAAAGATCTTCGGGAGTTCTTGACGCTTGCCAATTGCTTTCTCTTATACTTTTTGTTTCGACGGGAAATGTTGGCAACTCACCCGCATCAAACAATGCTTGTTGGGTTTTTCTTTCTTCCAGAAGAGCCAATCTTCTTTCATTAAAATTTTCATGAAGCAAAGACAAAAAAGTCATGGCCTCGTCGGTTAAGATTTCAGGATACTGTTCAATAGTTTCTTCTGAAAAATTTAACAAATTCGTCGAATATAATTCTTTTAAATCCATTTTGTGTGGTATTTAATTTAACAATAATTAAGTTTTGTTAAACATCTTTCGTTGTTCAACACTGCAATAGTACAAAAAGTTTTTTACAAAACAAGCGAACGTACGCTAAATTTGAAAAATATTTTTTTTGTGGATAATATTTTTATTATTATATTTGATTATTATGAATATAGAAAAGGATTATATCAAGTTAATTTTTGGGCTTAAACTCAAGCAGGCTCGGACAAATAAGAATTTATCGCTATTTGGCTTAGCCAAAATAACGGATCTTTCTAAGTCGTATTTAAACGAAATAGAAAAAGGAAAAAAATATCCTAAAACGGATAAAATAATTCTGTTATCCGAAAAACTAGACGTTTCTTACGACAATATGGTTTCATTAAAGCTCGATAATAATCTGGCTCCAATAGGTGAAATCCTAAAATCTGGAATTCTAAAAGAGATTCCGTTGGATCTTTTTGGTATTCAAGAAAATGATTTGATAGATATTATTGCCAATGCGCCTGCGAAAGTGAATGCTTTTATAAGCACAATAATCGAAATTGCCCAGCATTACAATTTAACTCGAGAGAGTTTTTTCTTGGCTTCGCTGCGTTCCTACCAAGAAGCGCACAATAATTATTTTGATGATTTAGAGCAAAAAGTAGTGTCGTTTTGCAAAGCCTTTCATGTTAATTTAGAATCTAAAATTTCCTTAGAAGAATTAAGTGCTATTCTGGTTGAAGAGTATGGTTATACAATTAAGGAAATTACTTTTTCGGAGCAAGAAGAATTAGGTGATTTGAGATCGATTTTTGTTCCAAAAAGCAAAACCTTATTAATGTCGGTTGATATTGATGAGTCTCAAAAAGCATTTATTTTGGCCAAAGAAATTGCTTATAATTATCTTGAAATCACCGAAAGATTATATACTTTCAGTTGGATAAAGTTTGATAATTTCGACCAAGTATTGAATAATTTTTACGCTTCGTATTTTGCGGGAGCTTTATTGTTACCAAGACAATTGCTTATAAATGAATTGAATTTATTTTTGGCCAAAACTGATCCGAAGCCGCAAGAAATGATTGAGATGATGGGAAAATTTAACGTTTCGCCTGAATCATTTTATCAGAGGTTAACGAATATTTTACCAAAAGATTTTCAGTTGAAAAACCTCTTTTTCCTGAGATTATCGCACCAAATAGGAACCGATACTTATCAAATAAAGAAAGAATTACATATTACCAATCAGCAAGAACCGCATGCCAATGAAATGAATGAGCATTATTGCCGAAGATGGGTTTCTATAAAAACAATAACGGAAGCCATAAAGCAAAACAAAACCCATTATTTCGATGCGCAAATTTCTCGTTATGAAAATAGTACAAATGAATACTTGGTTTTTTCATCGGCTACTTTAGATCCTTTCAAGAAAGATTGTTTGCGAAGTATCACAGTTGGAATATTGATAACACCAAGTGTAAAAAAGAAATTCAAATTTATTGATAATCCATCGATTCAAAAACAACTTGTTGGCGTGACTTGTGAAACCTGTGCGGTAAAAAATTGTGAAGAAAGAGCATCGGCTCCAATTCATTTAGAGCAAAAAACACGAAATGAAAACACGGATTTAATCGTCCAACAATACATGGCTAAATTCAGTTAAGCTAAAATTGTTATTTAAATGAAATGTATCGAAAGCTTTATGGAAAAAAGTGTTTTCGATACATTTTGTGTTTTTAGGAGGTTATGAATCTTAAATCGCTATTATTTGAAATCGTTATAAATTGGTTTATAATAGAGAAAATACGTTTTGAAAATCAGTTCAAATTGTATATCAAGTTTTTTTTAGTAGTTAAAAATAACAATATGGTAATAGGAGCTATCTAAAATAGGGCTAGATTCTCTATTCTATAATAAACTCAAGAATGATTATAAATAGTTACGAAAAGGTTGTAGTTAACTACTAATTACTTTATTTTTGCCTAACTTTTATAAATTTTATTCAAATTTCTTATGGCAAAATCTGCGTTATTAAAGTCATCCATTGCAAAAAAATTCGCAATGGCACTTTCTGGAC
>CANBWX010000115.1 GCA_947373225.1 Flavobacteriaceae bacterium
CAACGTTCCCTACAGCAATGTAAAAGGAATGATGGAGGAAATCGCAAAATACGGAACGCCAACCACAAAACGCATTTATGCCGATTGGACAAAACCAAATGCCAATGGTTGGAAAAGTGTTTTATTAGAACACGCCATCACTCCTATTCAGCAATACAGTTATACCGTCGGGAAAAATTCTTCGGATTCAGCAATGATTATCGACGCCATGGATTTGTTGTATTCGGACAAAGTCGATGGGTTTTGCATTGTTTCCAGCGATTCCGATTTTACACGATTGGCCATTCGCCTTCGAGAATCCGGAATGAAAGTCATTGGAATTGGCGAAAAGAAAACACCTAATTCGTTTATTGTTGCCTGCGATCGATTTATTTACATCGAAGTTTTGGAAGGTGCCATTAAAAAAACGCGAGCCAGTGCAAACAGCCGAAGCAAATTGCCAAAAACCAAATTAGTCGAAGAGAAAAAAATTGTCGAAAAAGTAATCGAAAAAGCTGCCGAGAAAACAGAACAAAAACCGCTTGACAAAATCGATAATCAAACCATCGAATTGATCGAAGACACACTCGAAGCCATTGGCGACGATGATGGTTGGGCGTTCCTTGGCGACGTAGGAAACTTAATTGTAAAGAAAAAACCCGAATTCGACCCCAGAAATTACGGCTTTTCAAAATTGACGCCAATGCTAAAATCGCTATCTGATATTCTCGAAATCGACGAAAGAGATTCCGACAAAAAAGGAATCAAACACGTTTTTGTGAGATTGCGTTATAGCTAAATTTAATTTTTCAATCTTTAAATCATTCAATTTTTTAATAAAAAATGAGAAAACAATTCTTCGCCCTAGGAATTTTACTTTTAGCCATATCCTTATTCTTCAATTATTTTCTAAAAACAGCTTACCTATTTTCCGCAATAATGATCCTTTTAATTATTGTGGGATTCTATAATACTATTCAAAGCAAACACGCCATTTTAAGAAATTTTCCCGTTCTTGGTTATTTCCGTTACGCTTTTGAGACTATTTCACCCGAAATTCAGCAATATTTCATCGAACGCTCCACCGATGGAAAACCTTTTTCACGAAACCAACGCTCTTTAGCTTACCAAAGAGCCAAAAATATAGACGCAACAACGCCTTTCGGCACACAATTAGACTTATACAGTTCGGATTATGAAGGCATCAAACATTCTATGTTTCCTGCAAAAGTCAATGAGGAATTGCCTCGAATTATTGTTGGAGGCGATTCTTGCAAGCAACCTTATTCGGCTTCTTTGCTCAATATTTCGGCAATGAGTTTTGGCGCATTAAGCGAAAATGCTGTTCGAGCCTTAAATAATGGAGCCAAAAAAGGAAATTTTTACCATAATACTGGAGAAGGCGGATTAACCGATTACCACTTACAAGGCGGCGATGTGACATGGCAAATAGGAACAGGATATTTTGGTTGTCGCAACGAAGATGGCACTTTTAATCCGGAAAAATTTGCCGAAAAAGCAAATCTTCCCGCTGTAAAAATGATTGAAATAAAGTTATCGCAAGGTGCAAAACCAGGACATGGTGGCGTACTTCCTGCAAGTAAAAACACGGAACAAATAGCGCAAATACGTGGCGTAAAACCATTCACGACCATTCTTTCACCACCGAGTCATTCCGCTTTTCATGACGCCAAAGGGTTGGTCGAATTTATAGCGCAATTGCGTCAATTATCGAAAGGAAAACCTATTGGTTTCAAACTTTGTATTGGCGAAACTTCGGAATTCGAAAAGGTTTGCCAAGAAATGATTGCTTTAGATTGTTATCCTGATTTTATTACCGTTGACGGTGCCGAAGGAGGAACTGGAGCTGCTCCATTAGAATTTGCCGATGGAGTTGGAATGCCGTTTGAACCCGCACTAATTTTCGTCAACAAAACTTTAGAAAGTTATAAAATTAGAGACAAAATCCGAGTGATTTGTAGTGGCAAAATAATTTCGGGTTATTCTATTTTACGAGCTGTTGCCTTGGGTGCAGATATTTGCAATAGCGCTCGCGGTTTCATGTTTTCATTAGGATGTATTCAGGCTTTGCGATGTAACAATAACGAATGCCCAACTGGAGTAGCAACGCAAAACAAGATGCTAATGAAAGGTTTGGTAGTTACTGATAAATCGGAAAGAGTTTTTAATTTTCATAAAAATACCCTTCATTCTGCCAATGAATTATTAGCAGCCGCAGGAAAAAAGAATTTTGATGAAGTAGACATCACTATTTTTATGCGTGGTGACGAATTTATCAATTTATCGAATCTCTATTTTACTGATAATTTGACAAATGTTAATACCAATTAATACAGAAATAAAACAACAAATCATGAAACTCGTTTTTGCAACAAACAACAAAAATAAAATCCTAGAAGTTCAGCAACTACTTCCAGAAAGCATCGAAATTATTAGTTTAGAAAGCATTGGCTGTTTCGAAGAAATTCCAGAAACGGCAAATACAATCGAAGAAAACGCTATCATGAAAGCCAATTATATTACCGAAAATTATGGTTACGATTGCTTTGCTGACGACACCGGACTCGAAGTAGATGCGTTAAATGGAGAACCTGGCGTTTTCTCGGCTCGTTATGCTGGCGAACAACGAAATTCAGATGACAATATGAATAAAGTATTGGAAGCTTTAGCTGATAAAAGCAACCGAAAAGCTCAATTTAAAACCGTAATTGCGTTGAACTTAAACGGAAAACAGCACCTTTTTACAGGAATTGCCCGAGGTGAAATCACCATAAATAAGACAGGAAATGAGGGTTTTGGCTATGATCCCATCTTCAAACCAGAAGGTTATGAACATACTTTTGCGCAGCTTTCTCTAAAAGAAAAAGGAGCAATAAGCCATCGAGGCAAAGCGATGAAACAACTTATCACATTCTTAAAAAACTAACTAATTGATTTTCAAATAACAATAAAAAGCCAAATCTGAATTTTCTATTAGATTATGTCGTTTTTTAGATGTACTTTTGCACCAAATTTTAAAAATATATATGAACAAATTTGAACAATTAGGATTGAGTGAATCGCTACAACGTGCGATTATCGATCTAGGATTTGAGAATCCGACCGAAGTACAGGAGAAAGCGATTCCCCTATTATTGGAACAAGACATTGATTTAGTTGCGTTGGCTCAGACAGGGACAGGGAAAACAGCAGCTTTCGGTTTTCCAGTTATTCAAAAAATTGACGCCAACAACAGAAATACACAGGCGTTAATTTTATCACCTACCCGCGAACTATGTTTGCAGATTACAAACGAAATTAAAAACTACTCAAAATACGAAAAAGGTATTAATGTAGTGGCTGTTTATGGTGGTGCAAGTATTACTGACCAAGCTAGGGACATCAAAAGAGGAGCACAAATTATTGTGGCTACTCCAGGTAGAATGCAAGACATGATTAATAGAGGATTGGTAAACATTTCTCAAATTAATTACTGTATTCTTGACGAAGCAGATGAAATGTTGAACATGGGTTTCTACGAAGATATCGTAAACATCCTTTCGACTACACCTGACGAAAAAAACACATGGTTATTCTCGGCTACAATGCCGCAAGAAGTTGCACGAATTGCAAAACAATTCATGCGTGACCCATTAGAAATTACTGTTGGAGCTAAAAACTCTGGTTCAGCTACCGTTTCTCACGAATTTTACTTAGTAAATGCACGTGACCGTTATGAAGCTTTGAAACGTTTAGCCGATGCTAATCCAGACATTTTCTCAGTAGTTTTTTGTAGAACAAAACGTGACACTCAAGCTGTTGCCGAAAAATTAATTGAAGATGGTTATAGCGCTGCCGCTTTGCACGGAGATTTATCTCAAGCACAACGTGATGGTGTAATGAAATCTTTTAGAGGTCGCCAAATCCAAATGCTTGTAGCTACTGACGTTGCAGCTCGTGGAATTGACGTTGATAATATTACTCACGTAGTAAATTATCAATTACCTGACGAAATAGAAACTTACAATCACCGTTCTGGCCGTACTGGTCGTGCAGGAAAACTAGGAACTTCTATTGTAATTGTAACAAAAAGTGAAATTCGCAAAATTTCTTCTATCGAAAGAATCATCAAACAAAAATTCGAAGAAAAAACTATTCCTTCTGGAATCGAAATTTGTGAAATTCAATTGTTGCACTTAGCTAACAAAATTAAAGACACTGAAGTTGATCACGAAATTGACAACTATTTACCAGCTATCAACAATGTTCTTGAAGGTTTGTCGAAAGAGGAATTAATCAAGAAAATGGTTTCGGTAGAATTTAACCGTTTTATCAATTACTACAAGAAAAATAGAGATATTTCTAATCAATCTTCAGGTTCTGAAAGACGTGAACGTGATGATAGAGATGGTGCTCCAAGAGAAAACAACAACGGCGGTGCTACAAGATATTTTGTAAACATTGGATCTAGAGATAATTTCGATTGGATGCAACTGAAAGATTACTTGAAGGAAACATTAGACCTTGGTCGTGATGACGTTTTCAAAGTAGACGTAAAAGAAGGTTTCTCTTTCTTTAACACAGATCCAGAACATACGGATAAGGTAATGGAAATATTGAACAACGTACAATTAGAAGGACGTCGTATCAATGTTGAAATTTCTAAAAATGACGGTGGCGGAAGACGCGATCACAACGGAAGAAGTTCTGGTGGTTTCGGCGGCGGTCGTTCAGGTGGTGACAGAGGTTCTGCTCCAAGAAGAGAAGGAAATTTTGCTCCAAGACGTGAAGGTTCTGGCGGATTTAGAAGCGACAGAAGTGCAGCTCCTAGAGAAGGTGGTTTCGGACCAAGAAGCAATTCAGCTCCAAGAACTGGTGGTTTCTCTGAAAGATCTTCAGATGCTCCAAGACGTGAAGGTGGATTTTCTGAAAGAGCGCCAAGACGTTCTGAAGGATCTAGCGATGCTCCAAGAGAAAGAAGACCAAGAAGAAGTTAACACTTACTGTTAATATTCTTATAATTATATTGAAACTACAAAATATTTAATCCTGTTTTATTACTTTTAAAGTTTTAAATCAGTTTATGAAATATTTTGTAGTTTTCTTTTTTCTAATAGTTTCTTCAAGTGCTTTTTCACAGGTTTTGGCTCCAGTCCAAAAAGTTTCCGGCACCATAATCAATGACAATACCAAATTCCCATTGGCGAATGTCAACATTATCAACATCAATAAAGTCAAGGGGACAATAACAAATGACAAAGGTTATTTTGAAATTGAAGTTACGGCAAACGATACGCTTCACATTTCTACTTTAGGTTTTCAATCTTTGAAAATAAAGGTCACCAACGACTGGGTAAAAACTAAATCCACTACAATACAACTTACCGAAAAAGCGTATGCTCTCGATGAAATCATTATTAGACCTTATAATCTAACAGGGTATTTAGAAGTGGATTCAAAATTAATTCCAATAAAAGAAAATTACCGTTATAGCATTTCCGGATTAACGCAAGGTTATGAAGCTGGAGAATATTCGCCAAATGCCTTTGGAAAAGTAATGGGTTCCATCTTTAATCCTGCCGATATGCTTTATAATTTCTTTGGAAAAAGACCTAAAGAACTCAAAAGGTTAAAAGAAATGAAAAAGGACGACACCGTACGTAACCTTTTAGAATCGAAGTTTGACAGAGAAACAATCTCCGTACTTTTAGGCGTTGATAAAAATGAAATTGCCCAAATCCTAGAGCGTTGTAATTATTCGGAATCCTTCGTAAAAACAGCTAACGACTTGCAAATTCTAGATGCAATAAGTTCTTGCTACGAAGAATATAAAATCTTGAAGAGAAAATAATTTCAGTTTTAACTTTCTATTTCAGTTTTGAAATAATTTTGACACTCAATAAATGACCGACTATTTCCTTGACATTGAATACAACTCGATCGTTTATGACGAAAAAGAAGTCAATTTAAAGGAATTTGAATGTTGCACTTTCAACAATTGCGACTTTTCCCAATGTATTTTTGTTGCCGTAACTTTTATAGATTGCACTTTTAACGATTGCATTTTTAGTGGTGCCAAAATAAATTATGTAGCTTTTAGAACCGTATTTTTCAACCGATGCAAAATTGAAGACGTGAATTTTGCGATGTGCGACAAACTAATTTTCGAAATCCATTTTAAGGAATGTGTCTTGGATTTTTCTAAATTTTATACCCTAAAAATAAAAGGAACTACATTCATAGATTGCAGTATTATCGCGGTAGATTTTATGAGTACCGACTTAACCGAAGTAATTTTCGATAATTGTGACTTATATCGTTCTGAATTTGCAAAAGCAATTGCCAACAAAGCCAATTTTAAAACAAGTTACAACTACACCATCGATCCATCAAAAACCAAAATCAAGAAAGCGGTATTTTCGCTTAATGAACTAAAAGGATTACTTTATAAACATGATGTAATTGTGAAATAAATCACAGTTTTTTCTCCATTCTATAATCTTCCATTAGATAACCGTTTCCAATTTCTAAATCTTCTTCGGCGATAACTTCAAAACCCATTTTTTTATAAAAAAAATGTGCCTTATTGAATTTATTTACATTCAACGAAATTGCATTGCATTGATTTTCTTTGGCCAAAACCGTAATTTCATCAATCAGCAACTTCCCAATTCCTTTTCCTTGGGATTCCGTAAGTAGATAAATTTTGTGTAATCTTGTGGTGCTTTTACCCAAATAATGATGCTCATAAGAAGCAAAACCAAGACAAACAGCGCCTTCATTAACCAAAATAAAACGGTGTCCTTTATTCACTAAATTATCCGCTAGAGTAGCATCCGAATAGAAATTCTCTAACATATAATCTAATTGCGCTTTCGATAGAATTTCGCCATAAACAACCGGCCAAGTCGTATAGGCGATTTCTCGGATGGTTTCGAAATCCTGAATCGAAGCTTCGGAAATTGTTATCATAAGAATCAATTACGAATTATGAATTGTAATTTGCAAATAAAAAAAAGGTTATAAATTTAGACAAATCACTAAACTTATAACCTTTTAATCTTAAAACTTTTTTTTAATAAACGAAAATTGCTCTTTCGCTCATCATTTCGTTTACTTCACTAGCCACTGCTTCAATAACGTCTTCATTAGTATGATCTACTAAAACTCTATCTATCAAGGCAACAATAGTTTCCATATCTTCTTCAACAAGACCACGAGTGGTAATTGCAGCAGTTCCAACACGAATTCCTGAAGTTACAAATGGTGATTTATCATCAAAAGGAACCATATTTTTATTCACAGTGATTTCTGCTTTTACTAAAGCATTTTCAGCGTCTTTTCCAGAAATATTTTTGTTTCTCAAGTCAATCAACATCATGTGATTATCCGTTCCACCAGAAATAATTTCGTATCCTCTTTTTACAAAAGCATCAGCCATTGCATTTGCATTTTTTTGCAATTGCAAAGCATAAGTAAAGAACTCATCTTTCAAAGCTTCACCAAAAGCCACTGCTTTTGCAGCAATAATGTGCATTAATGGACCTCCTTGATTTCCGGGGAAAACAGCAAGGTCTAATAATGATGACATCATTCTAACTTCTCCTTTTGGAGTAGTTAAACCAAATGGATTTGGAAAATCTTTCCCCATCATAATCAATCCACCACGAGGACCACGCAATGTTTTGTGAGTTGTAGTGGTAACAATATGGCAATGTGGCAAAGGATCATTCATCAAACCTTTAGCGATAAGCCCAGCAGGATGAGAAATATCGGCTAATAAAATAGCTCCAACACTGTCTGCAATTACTCTAAAACGCTCAAAATCCATATCGCGAGAATAAGCCGAAGCACCTGCGATGATTAATTTTGGTTGCTCTTTAGTAGCAATTTCTTGAATTTTATCATAATCTAATCTTCCAGTTTCTTTGTCAACTCCGTAAAACGATGGAGTATATAAACGACC
>CANBWX010000116.1 GCA_947373225.1 Flavobacteriaceae bacterium
ACAGGACTTTTAGAAAACGATGTTCCCTCAGAGCATATAATTCGTTGGAATGTTCCAGGAAGTTTTGAGCTTGTTTATGGTGCAAAAAAAATGTTACAAACCCAAAATGTCGATGCGGTAATCGCTATTGGTTGTGTTATTCAAGGACAAACCAAACATTTTGATTTTGTGTGTGAAGCGGTTTCTCAAGGAATTAAAGACTTAAATGTAGAAACAGATATTCCTGTTATTTTTTGTGTGCTGACTGATAATAACATCCAACAATCTATTGATAGAAGTGGAGGAAAGCACGGTAATAAAGGAACTGAAGCTGCAATTGCTGCTATAAAAATGGCGTATTTAAGACATCAAGCTTCGTTTAATCACCAATTTAAAAACCAACAATTATTGTCGAACCCAACATTACAAATTGAAGGGCAACCGTTGTTAGAAGAATAGAAAATATATTTTAATATTTAAAAACCTATACTATTCTTCTGATGGTATAGGTTTTTTTTTAAGAAAATGTTAGCTATAAAATCGAGTGTAAATTCATTAAATTTGTAATCTTTGGATTTAGGATTGAAAAAATCTTAAACCCAAAATCTTAAACCCAAAACCTAAATTAATGTCGAGTATTATTCAATTACTTCCCGATCACGTTGCCAATCAAATTGCCGCTGGAGAAGTCGTGCAGCGACCTGCTTCGGTAGTTAAGGAATTATTGGAAAACGCGGTTGATGCTGGTGCCAACGACATTAAATTGATTATTAAAGATGCCGGAAAGTCATTGGTACAAGTTATTGATAATGGAAAAGGAATGACCGTTACCGATGCTCGTTTGTGTTTCGAGCGTCACGCCACCTCCAAAATTCGTCAGGCCGAAGATTTGTTTTCTTTGCATACCAAAGGTTTTCGTGGAGAAGCATTGGCGTCGATTGCTGCCATTGCGCACGTAGAAATGAAAACTAAGCAAGACCAAGAAGAACTAGGAACGCATATCGTTATTGAAGGCAGCAAGTTTGTTTCGCAAGAAGTGGCGGTTTTACCAAAAGGAACTTCGTTTGCGGTCAAAAACTTGTTTTTTAATATTCCTGCACGTCGTAATTTCTTGAAATCGGATACGGTAGAATATCGCCATATCATTGATGAATTTCAGCGAGTAGCTTTGGCACACCCCCAAATCTATTTTACTTTTTACCACAACGGAAGCGAAATGTTCAATTTGCATGCTTCGAGTTTAAGACAGCGAATTGTGAATATTTTTTCGGGTAAAACCAATGAAAAACTAGTTCCCGTAAACGAAGAAACCGAAATTGTAACGATTCAAGGTTTTGTTTGCAAACCCGAGTTTGCCAAAAAAAATCGTGGCGAACAGTTTTTCTTTGTCAATGATCGCTTCATAAAAAGCGGTTATTTGCACCACGCCGTTATGGCAGCCTACGATGGAATCTTGAAAGACGGCGCACAACCTAGTTATTTTTTATATTTGACCGTGCCACCAAATACAATCGACATCAATATTCATCCTACAAAAACGGAGATAAAATTTGATGACGAATCGGCGCTGTACGCTATTTTGAGAGCCTCAATAAAACATAGTTTAGGACAGTTTAATGTGGCGCCTATTTTGGATTTTGAGCGTGACTCCAATTTGGATACACCTTATCATTATAAAAATTTGGAAGGTTCAACGCCAACTATTCAAGTGAACGGAAGTTTTAATCCTTTTTCCGAAGAAGATAAACCCAATAAACATTTTACCAATTACAGAAAACCGGAATCGACAGCTAACTGGGAAAGTTTGTATGTGGGTTTAAAGCCTGATCCAGAGGAAGTGGAGGCTATTTCTTTCGAAAATGATGCAGTTACTTCTTCTTTATTCAATAATGAAGAGGTGGAGCAAGCAGTTCATAAAACGCATCAAATTCATAAAAAATATATTGTGAATCCCATCAAATCAGGAATGATAATTGTGGATCAGCAACGAGCGCATCAGCGTATTTTGTATGAACAATTTCTGACCAATATCACGGTCAATTTGGCATCAAGCCAGCAATTGTTGTTTCCGCTGCATTTGTATTTTTCGAATACAGAAATGCAATTAATAACAGAATTGAAACCCTCATTGACCAATACTGGTTTTGTTTTCGAGGAAACAAATGAAGATAGCGTTGTTATTTCCGGATTGCCAGTTAATGTTTCGGAAAGTGAAGCTTCGGTGGTTTTGGAACAATTATTGAGCGATTTACAAGACGGAATTCCCGAAAGCAGTTTTAGCCAAAACGACACCATTGCCAAATCAATGGCGCGAAGTTTGGCAGTAAAAACGGGAACTTATTTAACACAAAAAGAACAGGAAAACTTGGTCAATGGGCTTTTTGCCTGTAAAGATCCTAATGTTTCCCCATTTCAAAAACCAACTTTCATCACGATGCGTGTGGAAGATTTAGACAAAAAATTTGCACTATGAGAAACGTAACCGAAACGGTAAAGCAATTAATAATAATTAATATTTTGTTCTTTATCGGAACATTAATTTCAGGGGATGTAGCCTATAAATTTTTGGCGTTGTATTTCCCTGAAAACCATGATTTTCATGCTTGGCAGCCTATAACTCACATGTTTATGCACGGTGGTTATATGCATATTTTCTTCAATATGTTTGCCTTGTATTCGTTTGGGTCGGCTTTGGAACATTTTTGGGGAGCCAAAAAATTTCTGTTTTTCTATATTTCTTGCGGTTTAGGAGCGGCATTAGTGAATACAGCTATAAACTATTATTATTTTCAAGAAGGGTTGAATGTGTTGATGAATCACGGATTTTCTAAAGCTGAAGTTTTGTCTGTTTTGAATGGAAAAGGGAGTAATGAAATTGTACCTATTTTGAACAGCCCTGATTTTAAAAACTTCATAAGTGCTTATATGGGTTCAGTTGTTGGAGCTTCGGGAGCCATTTACGGAACAATCGTTGCTTTTGCTTTTATGTTTCCCAATGCTGAATTAGCCTTGATGTTTATTCCTGTGCCAATAAAAGCGAAGTATTTTGTTCCCGGATTGGTTCTTATCGATTTGTATTTGGGAGTATCGGGAGGTGAATCTATTTTTGGAGGTGGAGGAATTGCGCATTTTGCCCATGTAGGTGGTGCATTATTTGGATTTTTAATTATGTGGTATTGGAAAAAAAATCAATTTAATGCAAATCGTTGGAATTAAAACCCTAAAAAATGAGTAGCATAATAGACGACTTAAAAAGCCAGTATAAATTTGGTGGAATAACACAAAAGTTAATCTACTTAAATGTGGCGTGCTTTCTGGTTTCATTCGTACTTTTTGGACTGTTAAAACTTATAAATATTAATATAGATTTTATTCAATACGTAAGTTTGTCTTCAGATCCATCAGATTTACTTTGGAAACCTTGGTCGATAATTACCTATGCTTTTTTTCATTCAGATATATTTCATATTTTTTTCAATTTGATGGTTCTTAATTTTTCATGTCAATTGTTTTTGACCTTTTTCAATCAGAAACAGTTATTGGGATTGTATATATTATCATCTTTGTTTTCTGGTTTTATTTTTGTTTTGTTCTTTTATTTAATGCATATAATTTCGCCAATTATTGGTGCGTCAGCTGCAATTATGGCAATTTTAGTGGCTGTAACCACTTATAGTCCTTTGATGAATGTGCGATTGTTGCTCATTGGTAATGTGAAATTGTGGCATATTACCTTGGTAATTCTTTTAATCGATTTATTACAAATTCGTGATGGGAATATGGGGGGACATATCGCTCATTTAGCTGGAGCTTTTTTCGGTTTTGTGTTTATTAAATTATTGGAAAACGGAACCGATTTGAGTAAAATTGTTTCATCAATAATTGATTTATTTGTTAATTTGTTCGGTAAATCGAAATCGACACCTTTTAAAAAAGTGCATAAAAATTACAAAAAACCAGCGGAGAAACCTACTGCTTCAAGAATTATAACAAAAGATAAAACGCAACAACAAATAGACGAAATATTGGATAAAATAAGTCGATCGGGATATGATTGTTTGACAAAAGAAGAAAAGGAATTTTTGTTTAAAGCTGGTAAATAAGTATTCAGATTACAGATTGCAGTCTTCAGTCGCAATAATGAAATTATAAAGAGATGAAAAACCTTTCATGGTTCAATAAAGGAATGTTTTATTTGAATATAGTGCTGACTGTGACCACATTCATGGCTTATATTTTGCCTTTTCTTGCACCAAAATTTTTTCCGCTTTTGTCGGTATTTACCTTGTTTATGCCTTTGTTTTTTATATTGAATTTATTGTTTTTCTTGTATTGGGCTATTCAATTCAAGAAACGAATGATTTTGTCAGGTTTGGTTCTTCTGATTGGAATTACTTTTATCAATAAGTTCTATAAATTTTCAGCCAAAGATTATCCAGACGATGAGAAAGATTTTGTAGTAATGAGCTATAATGTTCGTTTGTTCAATGTTTTTAAATGGATTAAAAGAGAAGATGTACCAGAAAACATACTTGCTTTTATCAACGAAAACAATCCAGACATTTTATGTGTTCAGGAATATTCTAATTCAGCACATCTTGATTTAAAATTGTATCCCCATCGCTATATTTATATGGAAGGAGTTAAAATTAAAACAGGTCAGGCAATTTTCTCTAAATACCCAATTATAGATCAAGGTCATATTAAATTTCCTGATTCGGACAATAATGTTGTTTATGCCGATATTAAAAAGGGGAAAGATATTATTCGTGTTTATAATATGCACTTACAATCCATTAAAATTTCGCCAGCTGTAACCGAAATAGATAAAAATATTGACGTCATAAATAAAGGAAAATCAGAAAAGCTTTTGCATAGAATAAGCGTAGCTTTTAGAAAACAACAGCAACAAGCCGAAATTATAAAAGAACACAAAAACAAGTGTAAATACCCCATTATCATTTGTGGTGATATGAATAATGGTCCGTTTTCGTATGTTTATCGAAGTATAAAAGGAAAATTAAAAGACAGTTTTGAGGAAGCTGGAACTGGTTTTGGTGCCACTTATAAATTCAAATATTATCCTGCTAGGATTGATTATATTTTTGCGGATGATAAAATGATTGTCAAAAAATTTGAAAGTTTTCCAGATTTTGATAACTCCGATCATTGTCCGATTATGGCAAAATTGTCAATGGAATAATGATTTTCCTAAATTGGCTTTAGATTTACAGGATTAAAATCTTAATTTTTTGTGATTTCTCCTTCGTCGAAATGACAAATCTACAAATTCATTATTCTAGTGAATTATATGCTAAAATGTATTTATTTGATTGTTAACTTTTGATTTTTCAAATAATCTAAAGCATATTTTCCTTCATTAAACAATAAATCTAGCACAGTTAGATTATTCAAAAAACCTTCTTTTTCTTCAAAAACTTGTGGATATTGTTCAAATTGAGAATCATCTTTTTTTCCGTTTACCAAATGTCTAAAATCTAAAATTTCGTTATGATTCACTTCGTGAAAGTATTCGGTTGTAGTTTCATAATCGAATTTCAGTCGCATAGATTTCGAAATAAAATCGAAAGTATCGAAATTCAAATCCAGTAAAAAAGTATATTTTTTTTCGAAAATGGGACGAATATCATCTTCAAAATACTCAAAAAAAGGCGAACTTCTATAAGCGGCTTCCAGCGATTTGAAATGTTGTTTTTGCCAATCGAATTGGGTTTCCAATTGAATATCTTTGGTTTTTTGATGACTTTTATTCGAATGCTTTACGGGAATATTCAATAGCTGAATCCCATTTGGACTATAAATATAAGTCCGGTTTCTATTCGTCTGCTTTTGGAAATTATCTTCTATTTCAAACATAATACTATCAGCCTGCGATAGTGCCACAAAATGACTTATCGAAGGAAAATAGGTGGGATGAATAAGAAGGTTCATATATTTGTCCAAAGGTTTTAAAGTCATAAAGTCGAAAGCCTAAAAGTTGGATTAATTACAGACTTTACGACTTTCGACTTTTAAACGTTTGACTAATTTTTATTCTCTTTTCTTTTTTTCCAAAAATATTCACCCACAAAGAAGGCAACCAAAGCTAATAAGAATATTTTGAAATAAGACTGTGGCTGACCATCACCACCAACGGTGGTAAACAGACGTTCCCAACGAACTTTATTCAATCCTTTGCCATTCGTATCCCAACTCATCCAGATAAAAATTGGTTTCCCTACAACGTGATCTTCTGGTGTGTAACCAAAATAACGCGCGTCTAAAGAGTTATGACGATTGTCTCCCATCATCCAGTAATAATTCTGTTTGAAGGTGTAAGAAGTTACTTTTTGGTCATTGATATAAATAGTGTCACCATCAACTTTTAATTTATTTCCTTCATATTCAGTAATAATTATTTTGTAAAAAGGAAGTGATTTTTTATCCAAAGCAACAGTTTTTCCTGCTTGCGGAATATAAATTGGACCAAAGTTATCACAACTCCAATTATTCGTTACCGAAGGTTTTCCGTCTTGAAAATCAGGAAAAATTCCATCTTCAGGCCCTTTTCTAATGTCTCTAATTACAGCTTTAATTCCTGGAACATTTTTAAACCTGTCCGCATTCGCAAAGGTAAGTGCTGTTATTCCAATAGTGTCTTTTTGTTTGCTGACATAATTAATTCCGTCAGTAACATTCATATCTTTAAATAGATAGTCAAAATCAATTGGGGTTTTTCCGTCTAAAACCAATTTATAAGAATATTGAGGTTTTGCTCTTTCAGGTAAAATCAATTCTTTTCCGTTGATAAAAACGATACCATTTTTTATTTGCAAACTATCACCAGAAATTCCTACACAACGTTTTACATAGTTTGTTTTTTTGTCGGTTGGTTTGTCATATCTTTTATCGGCCTTAATGTACATATTAAATAAGGTATCTCTTGGCCAGTTGAATACGACAATATCATTGTTTTTTATTTTTTCAAAACCAGGGAATCTAAAATAAGGAAGTTGAGGAAAACTTAGGTATGATTTTACTTTTGCAACAGGAATCGAATCATGAACCATTGGTAACGCAACAACTGTCATCGGAACACGAGGGCCATAATTTACTTTGCTAACAAATAAAAAGTCACCAACCAATAAGGATTTTTCCAATGATGACGAAGGAATTGTGTATGGTTGTATCAGATAAGTATGGACTAAAGTGGCAACAATAATAGCAAAAAGCAACGAACTAACAGTGTCAGCAGTTTTGTTTTCAGGGATTAAACTTCGGTCTTTAACGTATTCTAATTTTTGGGTATAATTCACATAAATGATATACAAACCACATGTTACAATTCCTAAGAAAGTATCTAAAGTGGATCTTTTTCCGAAACTTCTCAAGGTTTCTACCCAAATAACCGGAAACATAATCAAGTTGATAATAGGGATGAAAAGTAAGATTGTCCACCAAGTTGGTCGACCAATAATTTTCATTAATACGATGGCGTTATATACCGGAATTGCTGCTTCCCAGCTTTTTCTTCCAGCCGCTACATATAATTTCCAAGTTCCTAAAAAGTGAATTACTTGTATAAATAAGAAAAACACAAACCATTGATATAGTGTCATAATATGTTTATTTGTTTAATTGTTAATCGTTTATTTGTTTATCGAATAAACGGTTAAACTATTTTAAGTCTAATACATCTTTCATTGAAAAAACACCTTGTTTTCCCACAATCCATTCGGCGGCAATTACAGCTCCAAGTGCAAAACCATCGCGATTATGTGCCGTGTGTTTTATTTCGATTTCGTCCACTGTCGAATGGTAAGTAACCGTGTGCGTTCCTGGAACATCTGCAATTCTTAGGGCTTGAATGTGAATTTGCTTTTCTTTAGGTTTATCCAAGGTCCAATTGGAGTAATTACTATTTTCA
>CANBWX010000117.1 GCA_947373225.1 Flavobacteriaceae bacterium
GAAATGAAAAGCTTATTTTCTATGTTTTTACTTTTTCACAGGAGCTACAGCTGCTTGAGCTTCGATTATTTCTAATTCAAAAATAAGATTCGCATTTGGAGGAATCACACCGCCAGCACCTCTTTCGCCATAAGCCAATTTCGAAGGAATAAAAATCACCGCTTTGTCTCCTAGGTTCATTAGGTTTAAACCTTCAAGAAATCCGGGGATCATTCCGTCTTTTTTTCCTGCTTGAAATGGAAATGCTTTATAACCGCCTTGAGCATCTCTATTAGCATCGTATTTTCCGTAAGTTTTACAAACTTCTGGATAATTGCTATCAAAAAGACTTCCGTCTTCAAAATAACCAGCATAATTAAAATTGAAAGTTGTTCCGTCAACAGGTTTTACACCGCTTCCTTTTTGTATAATTTTATAAACCAAACCTGAAGCTGTTGTTGTACCAGTTGCTTTTGTTTCGGCTAAAGATGCTGCTTTTGCAGTTATAACACTTCCGTATTTTTCAAAATAAACTTTTTTGGCTTCAGCATTTATTGCAGCTTGTTTTTTCTGGTTTTCAGCATCAATTACAGCCTGTTTTTTAGCATCTTCCGCTTTGTTAGCATAATAATCTGAGAATACTTTTGGAGCATCAAATTTCTTGGCTAATACTCCTTTTCTAGTAATTGTTACTTTCAGAATTACGTCATCTTGAGCAATGCCGTTAACTATATCCATTCCTTGAATTACATGACCAAAAATGCTGTGTTTTCCGTTTAACCAAGGTGTTTCTTTATGCGTGATAAAAAACTGACTTCCGTTTGTAGTTGGTCCTGAATTGGCCATAGCCAAAATTCCTCCTTTGTCAAATTTCAAATCGGTGAATTCATCTTTGAAATTAAAACCGGGACCGCCTGAACCATTTCCTGATGGATCTCCACCTTGAATCATGAAGTCTTTGATAACTCTATGAAATTTTAGACCATCATAAAAAGGTTTTCCTTTTAGTTTTTCATTGGTTACAAAAGTGTTTTTCCCTTCGGCAAGTGCAATAAAGTTAGCAACGGTTATGGGTGTTTTTTGGAATTCTAATTGAACAACGATCGTTCCTTTGTTGGTTAGAATGTTTGCGAAAATTCCTTCGGCTGCAGCTACAGCTTTCGGAGTAGCTTTTGCTGTCGATATTGTTTTTTTAGCTACAACATGTTTTTTGGCAACTTGCGCCTGTACATTTAGCATTCCCAAAAATAATAATAATAGGATTTTAGATTTCATTTCGAATAATTTTAAGTTCTAATTTGTTTAATAATTTATTTAGGCATTGTTTCCAATAGTTCAATTTCGAAAATTAAGTTAGCATTTGGCGGAATCACATTTCCTGCACCAGCTTCTCCATAACCAAGATTGGCAGGTATGAAAATAACGGCTTTATCGCCAAAAGATAATTTTTCGATTCCTTCAATAAAACCAGGAATCATTCCGTCTTTTTTACCCGCTTGAAAAGGAAGAGGTTGGTAACCATGTTGAGCGGCTCTGTTTGGATCAAATTTTCCAAAAGTTTTGTTGACATCTTCAATACTAGAATCGAATAAGCTTCCGTTTTCTAGAAAACCAGCATAATGAATGAAGATATTTGCTCCAGCCACAGGTTTTTTTCCGTTCCCTTTTTTGGTGATAACATATTGTAATCCAGTACTTGTTTTAGTTGCTTTGGCTTTTAAACCAGTTAAATAAGCTGCTTTTTGGTCTTGAATTCCTTTGAATTTTGAATTTAAAACAGCTTCTTCGGCTAGTTTTTTCTTTTGATTTTCTGATTCTACAGCAAAATAATCACGGAATATTTTTACAGCATCAAACTTTTTTGCAGCATCACCATTTCTGATAATGGTCACTTTTTTCATATAATCATCTTGCTCGATTTTATTCACAACATCCATTCCTTTTTCTACAACATGACCAAAAATAGTATGTTTTCCTTCTAACCAAGGCGTTTCAAGATGCGTTATAAAAAATTGACTGCTATTTGTCGCTGGACCATTATTGGCCATAGCCAAAACTCCGCCTTTGTCAAATTTTAAATCAGAAATCTCATCTTTAAATTTATATCCAGTATCGCCAGAACCTGTTCCTAAAGGATCGCCACCTTGAATCATAAAATCTTTGATGACTCTATGAAATTTTAAGCCGTCATAAAAAGGCTTGTTTTTAAGATGTTCATCGGTGATGAATTCATTTTTTCCTTCTGCCAAAGTCACGAAATTAGCCACCGTAACGGGTGCTTTTTTCATGTCTAATTCCACTATTATTGTCCCTTTATTGGTTTCTATTTGTGCATATAAACCATCAGGAAGATTGTTTTTATCGTTTTTACAAGAGTAAAATGAGGCGATTAGAACGAATACTAATAAGATGTTTTTTTTCATTTCGTAGTTTTTAAAGTGTCTTTAAGTTTGTTTTCGGTAATTATTTGTTTGTTTTTTAGATTTTCATTTTTCAATTGAATATTTTTTTGAAACGCTTTTTCATCTATAAAATTATGCAATGTCACGGTACATGACAAAGGCTGGTTAGAACCAATTTTTTTGTCGTCACCATGATAACCAAAAGCAATATGAGATGGAAAAAGGAAATTTACTTTCTCATTTTTGTGCATTAATTTGATGCCTTCTCGTAATCCTGTCATAATATTTTGTTTGTCAACAGCATAAGTTTGTGGACCTAATTCAAGTTCCGAATAAATGATGTTGCCTTTAATATCTTTTATTTCATAGTCGAAAAATACAACATCTCCCTTTTTTGGAGTTATGGTATCCAATTGATTTTGTACAAGATAGGTGTACCAATACCCTTTTGTAGCAGCAATATATTTAACTTTTGGATTGCTTTTGATTACAGAATCAATCTGAACTTCTTCACCAGCAACCAGTTTTTTGTTTCGTGCTATCGACTTTTTCATAAAAGTTCCCGCTGTTTGCGAAATGGGTCTTCTGGCTTCTTGATGTTGCTTGCAACTAGAAACTAAAATAAATACAAAGAATATGATTATCAATAATTTACGCTCTTTCATAACTTATTATATTTTTAATTTGCTTACCAAATTTTCAAATTTACTTACGGTTTCTTCCATTGAAACTTCCGATTTTCCTCCGGCTGCATTACGATGTCCGCCACCATTGAAATACGATCTAGCAAACTGATTTACGTCAAAATCACCTTGAGAACGGAACGAAATCTTGATGATTTTCTCATCTTTGTTTTCTATAAAAATCGCTGTAAAAACAATTCCTTTTATGCTTAAACCATAATTTACAATGCCTTCGGTATCACCTTTTATATGGTCAAAAGTGTCTAATTCGTCTTGCGTAAGTGTGGTGTAAGCTGTTTTTTTATCGGTCAAAATCTTCATATTCTGAAGCGCTCGTCCTAATAATTGCAACCTTCCGTACGAACTATTGTCAAAAAGCAAGGTTGGGATTTCCGTGTTTTCGACACCTAAATCAATCAAATCGGCAATAATTCTGTGGGTTGTTCCCGTAGTTTTTGGAAAACGAAAAGATCCTGAATCGGTCAAAATCCCAGTATAAATACAAGTTCCAATAGTTTTGTCGATATCTGATTTTTTTCCAAGAAATGAAATGAAATTATACAACATTTCGCAAGTCGAACCAAAGCTTGTATCCGAATACGTTACTGCCGCATAATCGTCTGGCGATTGATGGTGATCGATCATCACAAATGGCGCTTTCAGCTTGTTCAGCACGTTCTCCATTTCGCCCACTCGATGTAAAGCATTAAAATCAAGGGTGAAAATAAGTTCGGCTTCTTCGAGTATTTTGGTACAGTTTTTTTTGTCTTTTTCGAAAATTTTAACGGCGTCTGAACCAGGCATCCAAGCAAGAAATTCGGGAAATTCGTTCGGGGAAATGACAACGGGATGCTGGTTGTTTTTGAGTAAAAAATGATATAATCCAAGGGTTGATCCCATGGCGTCTCCATCAGGACTTCGGTGTGGAATTATGGCAATTTTTTTTGGCGTTGCTAACAACTGCTGTATCGCTTGTATGTCTTGTTCTTTCATGTGAAGATAATACTTTTTTTTATTGGAACATGGAATCGCCATTCTTCATTCTATTTGTTTTTTTGAAGAATGGCGATTTCATAGTTTGCGAATTTACATTTTTTTGAGTTAATGCTAAAATCATTTAAACAATTAACAAACTTTTATAAGTCTAAAAATCCTCGAGATTTTGTCTTTTAAAACGCTGATACAATTTGTATTTGGCACCTTTTACAATCTGAGAATGATAAATCCCCACAGAACCCGAAGCAAAATATGCAATAACGCAAGCAATGCCAATGAATACGCCACTTTCTAAGCCGAAAAGTTCTATTCCCATAATCGTGCAGGCAATAGGCGTGTGGGTGGCACCCGAAAAAACGGCTACAAATCCCATTCCTGCCAAAAGCGCGATGGGTAAAGGAACAACGAGCGATAAAGCGCTTCCGAGCGTGGCACCAACGAAAAAAAGTGGTGTTACTTCGCCACCTTTAAATCCTGCGCCAAGCGTAAAACCTGTAAAAAGTATTTTGAGCAAGAAATCATAAGATCCGCTTGGATTCGAAAACGAATCGACAATCATCGGAACGCCTAATCCTATATATTTTGTGGTGCCTATAAAGTAAATGGTGATGGCCAAAATAATTCCTCCTACAAACGGACGAAGTGGTGGATATTTTATGGTTTTCGAAAATAAACTTCCCCAAAAATGAGTCGTTCTCGAAAACAACATCGAGGCAAATCCGAATAAAATACTAACTAAAAGAACCCAAAGAAACGTTTTTGAAGTCATTTCGGGTACAACTGGAATTTGGTAATGCGTATGTTTTACTTGCCAAAATTCAACGGTAAAATAAGCGATGTAAGCCACCAAAAAGGATAAAATAATACTTCTAAAATTGATTTTTGAAAAATATAAAACTTCCAAAGCAAATAAGGCTCCCGCCAAAGGTGTCCCAAAAATAGAAGCAAATCCGGCACTGATTCCGAGAATTATAATTGTTTTTCTTTCGGAATTATCTAGTTTGAAAATTCCTGTAAATTGGTCGGCAATTGCGCCACCCATTTGTACTGCGGTTCCTTCTCGCCCAGCAGAACCACCAAAAAGATGCGTGATTAATGTGCCCAAAAGTACTAAAGGTGCCATTCGTAAAGGAATGGTTTTTTGTGGGTTTTCGTATTCTTCCAGCAATAAATTATTGCCTTTCACGGCATTTTTTCCAAGATAATAATACGTTAATCCAATACTAAATCCGCCAATTGGTAATAGCCAAATAATCCAAAGATTATGTTCTCTGATTTGTGTAGCCCATTCTAAAGCCACTAAAAAAAAGGCAGAAGCCGAACCCGAAAAAATGCCTACTAAAAAACAAATGGATAACCATTTGAGTAGGAGAAAGGCGTTTTTTTTAAGATTCATTTAGGTTGGTTTTTATAACTGACAGGTTTTTAAAACCTGTCAGGTGTAATAATTGAAATAATTTACTCCGAAACGATAGCCGTAAATTCAATTTCTACCAAATATTCTGGAGCTACAAGTTTGCTCACTTCATAAAAACCAGTTGCTGGTTTTACGGCTGCAAAAAATTCGGCATGCGCTCTGGCAACGTCTTCAAAACTGGTAATGTCGGTGGTGAATATTCGAGTACGAATTACATCTTTCATTCCTGAATTTAGTTCTTCTAGCACTTTTTCGATTCTTTCAAGAACGTTAAAAGTTTGAGCATAAGCGTCATCAGCCTTCACTTTTTCGCCATCTACAATAGCTACTGTTCCGGATACTTCAATCACATTTCCAATTCGTACCGCACGACAATAACCCATTTTGTCTTCCCATGGTGATCCAGTCAAGATATTTTTTCTTTTCATTTTGATTTTTTTAAATGTATTAAGCTGATTTTTAATGGTTTTAAAACTCTATAAGAGTTTTGATATTTTTTTGCAATTTATAAAAAATAGAGAAATAAAAAACACTGATTTTTAATTAAAAAGCTCAATTATGTAAATTAATTTAAGAATGATTTATGTTGCAAAATGTAATAAATCCGAAAATCGAAGGTTATACTATAAAGTGAAATGGTGTTTTTTTATAATTTAAAAAGATAAGTACTAATTGGTTAACAACTAAATATCATGAAAAGAATATTATTTTTTGTCCTTATAATAGGTATGTCCATAAATGGCTATGCGCAGGATGAATTCATGACCAACTTTAAGCCAATTCCTCCTAAAAACAAGAATTTAAAAATTAAAAAAGAAGTCCCGCCAAAACCAGATTTGCCTAAAATTATTCCGCCAATTGTTTTGAAACCAGTTCCAATAGCGCCAATTGATATTTTTGAAAACATAAATCTTTATAAAAAGGAAGAAAATTCGAAAGGTATATTTTATAGAAAAAATCAGAATTTGGGAACTTTCAAAACCACATCTACTACTTCTAAAATACGATATCGGGATGCGGCTTTTGTTGATGGCGACAAGATAAAAGTGTATTTAAACAATAAGGTAATTCAACCAGAGGTTCTTTTGGAAGGGGAATTTAAAGGATTCGAAATAAAATTAGAAAACGGTAATAATAGGATTGATTTTGAAGCTTTGAATGAAGGTTTTGCTGCGCCAAATACGGCTCAATTTCAAGTCTATGATGATAAAGGAATTCTTATTTCGGCAAGTACATGGAATCTAGGAACGGGTTTCAAAGCGAGTATTATATTGGTAAAAGAATAAATTAATTTATGCTATTTTTGTGACTTTATAGCTTTAGTTTTTTTTATTTTTGGCTTTTTTAAAAATATTGATGGATCAGTATTCGACACGTATGAAACAGTTTCTTTTTTTTATTCTTCTAATTGGTTTGAGTTCAAAGAGCTTTGGTCAAATGGAATTCACTCCTAAATTCAAGGCGATTCCGCCAAAGAACACCGATTTTAAACCCAAAAAAGTTACTTCACCAATTACCGAAAAGCCTAATATTGTTGCTCCAAGTGTTTTTACAAATACCAATATTCTAAACACAAAAACCAAGGCAAATAATTCTTTCCAAATAGGTGTTCCTGATAATAAATTTTCGATGGATCCAACTACTAAATTTGAGCATAAAATGGGTGATGTTTATCAAGATAAAATGACCAAAGATTTGGATAAAACGATGATTAGGGAAGGGGTAAAAGAGGATCTAAGTCAATTAGATAGAACGGATGGCTATCTTGGCGAATATCATACTAAATCCCCATTTTTGATTGTAAAATATAGAGATTATATTCTTGTAGATGGAGATTTAATTAATGTGTATTTGAATGATAAATTATTACGTTCCCAAATATATTTAAATGCTGATTTTGGAGAATTAAAAATCACTTTGACACAAGGTATTAATAATATTGATTTCGTTGTAGCAAGTACAGGAACTTCTGGCGGAAATACTGCGGAATTACACGTTTTAGACGATGCTAATAAAACCATAACGACACAGTATTGGGATAATAAAGCGTTAGGAGTTAAAATTAAAATGATTATTGTAAAGGAGTAATTTACATTTTTTCAAAATTCGATTTTTCAATCCCAATTATATAAAGTATTTTTGCAAAATGCAACACAACGTACTTATTTTAGATTTCGGATCGCAATACACTCAACTTATTGCGCGTAGAGTTCGCGAATTAAATATATTATGAGAAATTTTCCCATACAATCATTTTCCGAGTGATTTATCAAGTTATAAAGCCGTAATTCTTGGAGGAAGCCCTTTTTCTGTTCGCGGAGAAGACGCTCCACATCCTGATTTATCCCAAATTAGAGGAAAACTTCCTATGCTCGCTGTTTG
>CANBWX010000118.1 GCA_947373225.1 Flavobacteriaceae bacterium
ACTTCTAAAGCTTCATCTTGATCAATTCCATTTCTGTTTGGAAGTACTATATTATATTTCATAAATAGATGTCTTTTTTAGGTGGATTTCCGAAAATATCTGCCAATGGGGCGCGCGCTTTGCGCTTTTCCCAATTGCGCGAAGCGTCGAGTTGGGAGAAGGGCGCGCCCCATTGGGAAAAAGGTTGCGCCTTTTTCCCAACTAGCTTATAGGCGAAACAAACCTTCGCATATACACCCAATTATGGGTAGATTGGCGAAGGTTTGTTTCGCTTTTATAGTTCTTCAAATATATAAATATTTCTTACAAATCGTTACATTTTTTTAAAAATTCTTATATTTTATTCACATAGTTTCAACACACTTAATTATTCTATTTCTAACAAACAAACCCAAATCCTCATTTACAAAAATTGCAAAATCACCAAATAAAATGGTATTTTAGCAGTCTGAAAATTCTATCTAAAATGATTAGTAAAACACAATTCGAAAACGAACTTCAACTTATTATTCAAAATGCAATTCGCGAAGATGTAGGCGATGGCGACCATAGTTCTCTGGCTTGTATTCCGGCAACGGCAATAGGAAAAGCAAAACTTTTGGTCAAGGAAGACGGAATTATTGCTGGTGTGGCTTTCGCCAAAATGATCCTCGATTATGTAGATTCGAATCTAAAAATGGAAACCTTTATCGAAGATGGTGCGTCAGTAAAATATGGTGATGTGATCTTTCAGGTTGCGGGAAGTTCACAATCAATCCTCAAAGCAGAACGCGTTTTGCTCAATTCGATGCAACGAATGAGCGCCATTGCTACCAAAACCAAAAGCTATGTCGATTTGCTGCAAGGAACGAACACACAAATTCTGGATACACGCAAAACAACTCCAGGTTTTAGGGCTTGCGAGAAATGGGCGGTGAAAATAGGCGGAGGCGAAAACCACCGTTTTGCGCTCTATGACATGATAATGCTTAAGGACAATCATATTGATTTTGCTGGAGGAATCACTTTGGCTATAGCCAAAACCAAAGCGTATCTTCAAGAAAATAATCTCGATTTAAAAATCATTGTCGAAGCCAGAAACCTAGACGAAATCAAGGAAATTCTCGAAAGCGACGGGATTCATAGAATCCTGATTGATAATTTTAATTATGACGATACGCGAACCGCCGTTGCTTTAATAGGTACAAAATGCCAAACGGAATCGTCAGGAAATATCAACGAAGAAACGATTCGCAGTTATGCCGAATGTGGCGTAAATTATATTTCTTCAGGCGCCTTGACACATTCTATTTATAACATGGATTTGAGTTTGAAGGCGTTTTAGGTTGCAGATTGCAGATTTCAGGTTGCAGAATGCAGATTTCAGGATTGAAATAATACTGAAAAAAGGTGTGAGATTGCAGAATGCAGGTTGCAGTTGCAAATTAGAATAATTAAGAGATAACTTTGAAACAAAATATATGAGATTTCAGGACTTATTAGCTTACAAGAAATCGTTTGAATTAGCAATGGATATTTATTCTATTTCAAAAAATTTTCCCTCTGAAGAAAAGTATTCGTTGACGGATCAAATTAGACGTTCTTCCAGAAGTGTATCCGCTAATATCGCTGAAGCGTCAAGAAAAAGAAGATACGAAAAGCATTTTATTTCAAAACTGACTGATAGTGATGCTGAAAATGCAGAAACTCAAGTTTGGTTAGAATACTCGAATGCGTGTAATTATATTAACAAAAGTGATTTAGAAGCCTTTACAGCAAAAAGTTTTGAAGTTGGGAAACTCCTAAATTACATGATGAATAATCCAGATAAATTTTTATAAATATTTCAATATGCAACTGCAACCTGCATTCTGCAATCTGAAAACTGTAAACTATGAGTAAGGAAATCGAAGAAAGAATAGAACGAATCCCAATTTTACGCAACGTAGTTCGTCCGCTAAAACGAATCAAATTACCGTGGCTACAAGGATTGTCTTTCTATGATTTATTAGAATTGTACATTCTCGGTATCATGGAAGGTGCATTGACCTATCACGCCAGTGCGATTGCGTTCAGCTTTTTTATGGCGTTATTTCCTTTTGCCTTGTTCATTTTAAACCTGATTCCGTACATTCCTATCGAGGGATTTCAGTTGGATTTTCTTCAGTTTGTGAAAGAAGGAGTGCCACCAAACACTTATGATGCGATTTATAAAATCATAAGCGATATTCTTAACAATAGTCATTCAGGTTTACTTTCAACAGGTTTTATGTTGTCTATTTTCTTGATGGCTAATGGGTTGAATGGTATTTTGGGCGGTTTCGAATCCTCGAAACACGTACTTATCAAAAGAGGTTTTTTGCGTCAATATTTAGTGGCATTAGGAATGTCTCTCGTTCTTTCGGTTTTGTTATTGGGAACTATTGCTATTATTGTGGTTTTTGAAGTTATAATTCAAAAAACAATGATTCAAGATGTGTTCAGCAACAGGATTCCGTTAATCATTTTAGGTCGATATGTTTTTGTGATTTTGATGATTCTAATCACAACATCAATACTTTTTAAGTTCGGTACCAAGCAGGATAGAAAGAGAGCTTTTATTTCGATAGGCTCCGTATTTACTACGATATTGGTAATTTTAGATTCCTATATTTTCGGAATTTGGGTATTGCGATTTTCAAAATATAACGAATTATATGGATCAATTGGAACCTTATTAATTATGATGTTTTATATTTGGATTAACTGTGTAATTTTGCTTCTTGGTTTCGAATTGAATGCATCCATAAATAAATTAAGGCAGAAAAAAGAAGCAGTAAAATAATACTTAATTGCAAATGATTTTGCTCATTAACCAATATTAACTATCAAAAAAATAGGTATAAATAACAGATTATGTTTACAATTGAACAAATTAAAGAGGCACACAGTAAAGTAAAATCGGGTGCAGATTTTCCCTTATTCATTAAGGATATTAAGAAATTAGGTGTATTAAGTTATGAAGCTTTTGTAGCTGATGGTCACACAGATTATTATGGTGAGAATGGTTATAAAACTTCAAGCCCAGCGAAATATAATGATTTGATTATTGCAGAACTTTCGAACATGGAGCAGTTTAAGATAGATATTAAATTGCACCAACAAGGGAAAACAGATTATGCAAGGTTTTGTAATGACTGCGCTCAATCAGGTATCGAAAAATGGATAGTTAATAGTGTTAATATGACTTGCGCTTATTATGATAAAGTAGGTGAAGAACTATTGATTGAACAAATTCCGAAATAAAAAAAACGCGCGTCACTTCCGTAAAAATCAATAAAAATCTATAGCAAATCTCTTAGAAGGGTAAATTTATTTTTATTAAATTAAGCTACTTTGTAAGCATGAGAAATTTAAATTAATAATAGAAAAGAATAGTTATGTATAAAAAAGTTTTCAGCAGTATTGCATTATTCTTTTTTGGAATTTTACTTGCTCAAAGTCAAACTGTTATAGGAAAATGGAAAACCATTGATGACGAAACTGGTCAAGCAAAATCTATCCTAGAAGTATTTGAAAAATCTGGAAAAATTTACGGAAAAGTAATTGAGATTTTGGATGTGGAACACAAAAAGAGTCTTTGTAGCAATTGTTCAGGTGATGATAAGAATAAACCAATTCTTGGAATGATAGTAATAAAAGGCCTTACAAAAGAAGGTTCTGAATATAACGACGGTAAAATTTTGGATCCCAAAAACGGAAAACTATATAAATGTTTTATTACTTTAGTAACAAAGGATAAACTTAAAGTTCGCGGTTATATAGGAATTTCATTGTTCGGAAGAACGCAATACTGGTATAGAGTAAAATCTTAAAATCAAAAACCTAACACCCAATACCTAACACCCAAATGTATTTTGTCGAAGTAATTTTACCGCTTTCTCTTGCCAAAACGTTTACCTACAGCGTTTCGGAAGCCGAATATAATTATATTAAAAAAGGAATGCGAGTAGCAGTACCTTTCGGCAAAAGTAAAATCTACACGGCGCTGGTTATCGAAATTCACCAGAACAAACCCAGTTTATACGATGCTAAGGAAATTCATCAAATTCTGGATGTAAATCCTATTGTAACCGAAATTCAGATCACTCATTGGCAGTGGATTGCATCTTATTATATGTGTGCCATCGGAGATGTGTATCGCGGTGCTATGCCATCGGCTTTTTTGCTGGAAAGCGAAACCATTATTTCGCAAAAACAAGATGGTTTTGTTGACGAAAGCCTGCTTTCGGACGACGAATTTTTGATTTATCAAGCGCTTCAACAGCAAAGTTCCTTGAAGGTTCAGGAGATTATAAATATCTTAAATAAGAAGAATATTTTTCCGGTTATCCAAAAAATGATGGATAAGAATATTCTGGTTCTTCAAGAAGAAATGCAGGAAAGCTATACGCCAAAACTGGTTCGATACGTAAAATTACATTCTAAATACGATTCGAATGAAGGTTTAGGGCAATTACTTGAAACCTTGAAAAATGCCAATAAACAAAAGGAAATTGTTTTAAGTTTTTTTCAATTAAGTGCTTCGGAGAAAAAGCCAATTACGGTTAAAAAATTGACAGAAACCGCTAATTCTACTTCGACAATCGTAAAAGCTTTAATCGACAAAGAAATTTTTGAAGAATATTATATACAGGTGGATCGCGTCAATTTCTCTGGAAAAACTCGAGAAGAACAATTGCAATTAAGCGAAGCCCAACAAATTGCTTTCGAAAAAATCAAGGATAGTTTTGCCCAAAAAGAAGTTTGTCTTTTGCATGGCGTAACCTCAAGCGGAAAAACGGAAATTTACATTAAACTCATTGAAGAATATATAAAGGACGAAAAACAAATTTTGTATTTATTGCCCGAAATTGCGCTTACCACCCAATTAGTGGGAAGATTACGAGATTATTTTGGTAATAAAGTAGCTGTTTTTCATTCGAAATACAGTAATAACGAAAGGGTAGAAGTATGGCAACAAGTGCTGGCGCAATCGCCAAAAGCGCAAATTATTATTGGGGCAAGATCAGCTTTGTTTTTGCCATTCTCCAACTTGGGATTGGTTATTGTCGATGAAGAACACGAGCAAACATTTAAGCAAGTCGATCCTTCGCCACGCTATCATGCGCGCGATGCTTCGATTGTTTTGGCCAACAGCTTTAAGGCAAAAGTTTTATTGGGTTCGGCTACGCCAAGTATCGAAACCTATTTTAATGCCCAATCTGGGAAATATGGTTTGGTAGAAATTTTTGAAAGATATGGAAATGTCAAAATGCCCGAAATCGAATTGGTAGATTTGAAAGATAAATACTTTCGCAAGAAAATGTCGGGTCATTTTAGCGACACTTTAATCGAAGAAATCACGGCTGCTTTGTCATTAGGCGAACAAGTTATTTTATTTCAAAATCGGAGAGGTTTTTCTCCAGTTGTCGAATGTATGACTTGCGGTCACGTTCCGCAATGTCCGCAATGCGACGTGAGTTTGACGTATCACAAACACAAAAACCAGTTGCGCTGCCATTATTGTGGTTATTCGATGGCAAAACCAACGAATTGTCATAGTTGTTCAAGCGTTCATTTGACGACAAAAGGCTTTGGAACCGAACAAATTCAGCAAGAATTGATCGAATTATTTCCAGCAGCGAAAGTGAGTAGAATGGATCAGGACACGACTCGTGGGAAATTTGGTTTCGAAAAAATCATTGATAGTTTCAAAAATCGAGAAGTCGAAATTCTCGTTGGAACGCAAATGCTCGCCAAAGGGTTAGATTTTGATAACGTGAGTTTGGTCGGAATTATGAATGCCGATAATATGCTTTATCACCCTGATTTCAGAGCTTTCGAAAGAAGTTACCAAATGATGACGCAAGTTTCTGGGCGATCTGGGCGTTCCGAAAAACAAGGAAAAGTAATTATTCAAACCTATAATCCAGATCATAACACCATTCAGCAAGTGGTTCGGAATGATTATGAAGGAATGTATAAGGAGCAATTATACGAGCGCCAAATTTATAAATACCCGCCATATTTCAAGCTCATCAAGTTGACCTTGAAACACAGGGATTTCGATAAGTTGAAGGAAGGTTCTATGTGGTTGTATCAGGTAATGCAGCAAAATTTTACGATTCCAGTTCTTGGTCCTGAAGAACCGCCAATTTCAAGAATTCGGAACGAATATATTAGAACGATAATGATAAAAATTCCGCTCAATCAGAACTTACAGGGTACAAAAAAAACTATTCAGAAAATGCTGAATAGTTTTGAGGCAGTTGCACAATACCGGTCAATAAAAGTGACTGTAAATATTGATTTTTATTAGTTAATGGCTAATGCTCTAACTAGATCTTCCTTTTTATGACGACTTAAAGGAATTTTTGTGATTCCAATTTCGGCAAAACGGCTATTGAAACGTTCTACTTTGTCTATATTAATAATATAAGACTTGTGAACTCTAACGAATTTGTCTTTTGATAAATCATTTTCGAAAGATTTCATGGTAGAAAGTACAAGATTACTGTCGTCTTCAGTAACTACTTTTACATAATCACCAAAAGCTTCAATCCATTTTATTTTAGAAGTATAAACTTTTAGTTTTTTTAAGTTACTTTTGATGAAAATGTAATCTCCATCTTCCTCGTGAATTTCGGATTTTAGCACTTGTAAATCCATTGCTCTTTTTACAGAAGCATTGAATCGATCAACTGCAATAGGTTTTTGAAGGTAATCGGTAGCATCATAATCGAAAGCTTTCATTGCATATTCAGCCTTTGAGGTGATAAAGATAATTTGAGGTTTAGTTTTTAAACCGTCCAAAAAATCGAAACCACTTATAACAGGCATTTCAATGTCAAGAAAGATTAAGTCTACATTATGTATGGTCATGCAACCTTTGGCTTCAATTGCATTTGAAAAATCACCAATTAAATGTAAATTGGGATGATTATTCACTAATTTAGTAATGATCATTCTCTGAATGGAACTATCATCGACGACGACACAATTTAGTTTCATAATTTTAAGTATTAAAGATTTGGGACTGTAAAGATAAAACGTATTTATTACAAAAACAAGAGTTTAACGGGTTTTTTTGTCTTACGTCGATTAAATATATTAAATGTTTGTTTGTTAAAAAAAATATATTACTTTCGCAGCCAAAATAACAAATACATATATTTATGAATCATTATGAAACTGTTTTCATTTTAAATCCCGTTTTATCTGAAGTTCAGGTAAAGGAAACAGTAAGCAAATTTGAAGATTTTCTTACTAGTCGTGGAGCTGAAATGGTATCGAAAGAGGATTGGGGTCTGAAAAAAATGGCTTACGAAATCCAAAACAAAAAATCTGGTTTTTACCACTTGTTCGAATTCAAAATTGCAGGAGAAGTGCTTATTGCTTTTGAAACTGAATTTAGACGTGACGAAAGAGTAATGCGTTTCTTGACTGTAAGTCTTGATAAACATGCTATTTCTTGGGCTGAAAGAAGAAGAACTAAACTTAAATCTGCAAAAGCTTAATCATTATGGCAACATTACAACAATCAGCTTCAGGAAAAAAAGACGGAGATATCAGATATCTTACTCCTTTGAACATAGAAACAAACAAAACTAAAAAGTATTGTCGTTTCAAAAAATCAGGTATCAAATATATTGATTATAAAGATGCTGATTTCTTATTGAAATTCGTTAATGAGCAAGGAAAAATTCTTCCTCGTCGTTTAACTGGAACTTCATTGAAATACCAAAGAAAAGTGTCAGTAGCTGTAAAAAGAGCGCGTCACTTAGCTTTAATGCCATACGTGGCCGATTTA